>JAYVNU010000030.1:0-7462 GCA_043758345.1 Lacisediminihabitans sp. | reverse complement strand
AGGTCGCCAAGAAGACGGATGACGTCGCCGGCGACGGAACGACCACCTCTGTCGTGCTCGCACAGGCACTCGTCCGCGAGGGACTGCGCAACGTCGCGGCTGGCGCTGACCCGATCAGCCTGAAGCGCGGCATCGAGAAGGCTGTCGCCGCCGTCATCGAGGCGCTCGTCGCCTCCGCCAAGGAGATTGAGACCAAGGAAGAGATCGCTGCGACCGCATCCATCTCCGCCGGCGACCCCGAGATCGGCGCTCTCATCGCCGAGGCGATCGACAAGGTCGGCAAGGAGGGCGTCGTCACTGTCGAGGAGTCGAACACCTTCGGCACCGAGCTCGAGCTCACCGAGGGAATGCGCTTCGACAAGGGTTACCTCTCGCAGTACTTCGTCACCGACCCCGAGCGCCAGGAAGCGGTCTTCGAAGACCCTTACATCCTGATCGTCAACTCGAAGGTCTCGAATATCAAAGACCTTCTGCCGATCGTCGACAAGGTCATCCAGTCCGGCAAGCAGCTGCTGATCATCGCCGAGGACGTGGATGGCGAGGCTCTCGCAACTCTCGTCGTCAACAAGATCCGCGGCATCTTCAAGTCGATCGCCGTCAAGGCCCCCGGCTTCGGAGACCGTCGCAAGGCCCAGCTCCAAGACATCGCCATCCTCACGGGTGGACAGGTCATCTCCGAGGAGGTCGGTCTCAAGCTCGAGAACGCCACCCTCGACCTGCTCGGTTCCGCACGCAAGGTCATCGTCACCAAAGATGAGACGACCATCGTGGAGGGTGCCGGCGACGCCGACCAGATCGCCGGTCGTGTCAAGCAGATCCGTGCCGAGATCGAGAACACCGATTCCGACTACGACCGCGAGAAGCTACAGGAGCGCCTGGCCAAGCTGGCCGGTGGCGTTGCTGTCATCAAGGCCGGAGCCGCGACCGAAGTCGAGCTCAAGGAGCGCAAGCACCGCATCGAGGATGCAGTGCGTAACGCGAAGGCAGCCGTCGAAGAGGGCATCGTCGCCGGTGGTGGCGTCGCGCTCATCCAGGCCGGCGAGACCGCTTTCGCAAGCGATGCCGTCAAGAACCTCGTCGGTGACGAGGCGACCGGCGCGAACATCGTGCGCGTCGCGATTGACGCCCCACTCAAGCAGATCGCGCTGAACGCCGGCCTCGAGCCCGGTGTCGTCGTCGACCGGGTGCGTCACCTGCCGACCGGGCACGGCCTCAATGCCGCGACCGGCGAGTACGTCGACATGCTGGCAGCGGGGATCAACGACCCGGTGAAGGTGACCCGGTCAGCGCTGCTGAACGCGGCATCCATCGCCGGACTGTTCCTCACGACGGAGGCCGTCGTCGCCGACAAGCCCGAGAAGGCTTCGGCTCCGATGGGCGACCCGAGTGGCGGGATGGACTTTTAAGACGAAGTCTTAAAATCTATGCCGGTGTGAGCACAACGGTGTAATCACCGTGACTGTCCGCCGACAATCGCAAAATAACGACCCAGTATTGCCAGTGAAAGGGCGGTCCCGTTTGGGGCCGCCCTTTTTCGCGCTCGCGGCGCCGGGGCACCCGGCAATCTGGGCATCCGGCAATCGGGCTAGCCGGCAATCGGGCTATTTGGGCATCCGGCAATCGGGCTAGCCGGCTGCCGGGGTCATCCAACACGGGGACGATCCGTCGACGGTGGGGCCGCTCCGGTCGCCCCACCGTCAACGAACGGCCACAATGATCGCTCACTCGGCGGGATACCGCACTCAGCGCATGAACAGTCGCGCGTTGCTCGCCTCGATCTCGGCGTACTGCTGGGCAGCGATTCCGAGCGCGTGGTTGATGCCGGTCAGACTTTCCTCCACGCGCTGCTGCACCGCTCGCCAGTCGGTGACGACGGATTGAAACGCGGTCGCGGCCTGCCCGGTCCACGATCCCTGCAGCGAGCTCAGCTGACCATGCAGGCCGCTTACCTCCGCCTGGATTCGCGCGACCGAGGCGCGCGCACTCGACGTTGCGGCGCTAACCGCTTCACTGTCTACCTGGTATCGGGTCATTCGTCCTCCAGAGTCCTGCCCGGGCAATCGCCCGGGTCGAGGGAAACGGTAGGGGATCGGTCGAGACCGAAGCGAAGATCAGGCCGGTATGGGGGCGGGAGCGGGTGAATAGCTGTCAGGGAGGAGGGGAAGTATGACGCGGAACGTCGCACCCCCACCCGGAGTCTCGAGCACCGAGACTTCCCCCCTGTGCGAGGCCACGATGCCGGAGACGATCGCGAGCCCGAGCCCGCTCCCGCCGGTCTCGCGCGTGCGTGACGTATCGGCCCGCCAGAACCGCTCGAAGATCTTTTCGCGGATCTGGGGCGGAATCCCGTCTCCGTGGTCGATCACGTCGAGCATCGCGACACGGCGCTGCGGGTCGACCTGAACCGCGAGTTCGATCGGGGAGTCGTCCGGGGTGAACCGCATCGCGTTGCCTATGAGGTTCGTGATGACCTGTCGGATCTTGTTCTCCTCGGCCAGCACGATGGCATGCGGAACGACAGTGTCGATGGTCTCCGTCTGCTCGGTGACGGCATTCGCCCCCGCTTTGGCCGGTCGGCGCCGAAGTCGTGCGATGGTTGCCCCCGCGAAGGCGATCGGGCCGGTGAGGGTCGAGGCGTTGAGCGGGGCGGCCGCGAGGTCTGGATCAGCATCCGTCACGTCCATAAGCTCTCCCTCAGGCTGCGGGGCTGGCTCGATCACGACCACGGAGACGGTGCGGCGGGGTGCCGATGCCATGGCGTCGAGGGCGGCATCGTTGGCGATCGGGATGAGGTCGACCGGCGCGAGCACCAGCGGCTTCGCCTCGTCGATTCTGGCGAGGGCGAGAAGGTCTTCCACCAGCTCGCCCATCCGGATCGCCTCCTTTTCAATGCGTCCCATGGCCTGGGCGACCTCTTCCGGAGACTGGAGGGCCCCCATCCGATAGAGCTCCGCGTAGCCGCGCACCGAGACGAGAGGGGTTCGAAGCTCGTGGCTGGCATCGCCGACGAATCGGCGCATCTGCGTGATGGTGCGTGAACGGTCGGCGAAGGCGCGATCGATGCGCCCGAGCATCGTGTTGAGAGAACTGTTGAGTCGGCCGACCTCCGTGTTGGGCGTCGCCCCCGGAAGTCGCTGGCTGAAGTCGCCGTCGGCGATGGCAGCGGCCGTCGCCTCCACCTCACGAAGCGGAGCGAAGGTGGAGGTCACCAGCAGCCTCGTGAGGGCCGCACCGAGCACGACGATGGAGAGCCCGAATCCGAGGAAGATGCCGATGAACCTCGCGATGGTCTGGTTGGTCTCGTCGAGATTGATTCCGACGACGACGGTGAGGAGACTGCCCGTCGGGATGATCTGGGCGGGCGCGGCGATCATCCGCCATTCGCTCGTCTGGTCAGGGTCAGACGCGGTGAAGGCTGCGCCCTCCATGTTCTTGACTGTCGTCAACGTCCAGTGCCCGAGGTTCGGTTGCGGTCCGGAGCCGGTGTGGTTGCTGCAGACGAAGTCTCCGTCAGCGTCGATCACCGCAAGGTAATAACCGTCGAACCCGGGGTTCTTGCCGCAGGTGGTTCCGCTAGTGGGCACATTTCCGATGGTCGCCATCTCGGTTTTGATCTTCTGGTCGACCTCGTCTTGCAGGTAGTTGCGCAGCACCGTCATCGTGCCGAACCCCGCGACTACGAGGCCAAGAGTCACCAGAAGAACCGTGACGCCGGTGATTCGGGTGCGGAGCGAGACGGTGCTCCACCAGCTGGTGTCGTGATCCTCCATGAGAAAGCTAGGTTACTTTCTCAAGCTGGTCGAATGCTGCCGGAGGCGGAAGAGACGACTCAGATCCTCGCTGCCTTCAGCATGTAGCCGAAGCCGCGCTTGGTTTGGATGACCGGCTCCTGAGAGAAGAGGTCGAGCTTGCGGCGAAGGTAGGAGATGTAGCTCTCCACGATGCCGGCGTCGCCATTGAAGTCGTACTCCCACACGTGATCGAGGATCTGCGCCTTCGAGAGCACCCGGTTCGGGTTGAGCATGAGGTAGCGCAGCAGTTTGAATTCCGTCGGACTCAGTTCGATCTGCTCGGAGCCGATGGTGACCTCATGGGTGTCCTGGTCCATGGTGAGCTCACCTGCCCGGATTACCGCATCTTCCTCGTCCTGCATGGTGCGGCGAAGGATCGCCTTGATTCGGGCGACGATCTCGTCGAGGCTGAACGGCTTCGTCACGTAGTCGTCGCCGCCAACGGTGAGGCCGGTGATCTTGTCTTCGGTGTCGTCTTTGGCGGTGAGGAAGAGGATCGGGGAGGTGTACCCGCTCGACCGGAGCCGCTTCGTCACTCCGAAACCATTCATGTCGGGGAGCATGACGTCGAGGATAATGAGGTCTGGCTCCTCCTCGAGAACAGCCGAGATGGCTTGGGCTCCGTTGCCAACGGCGCGCACCGCGAAGCCGGCGAAGCGGAGGCTGGTGGTCAGCAGGTCACGGATATTGGGTTCGTCATCGACGATAAGAATTTTCGGGCCATCACTCATCTCTCCAGTATCTGCGCGTTAGCTGGGTGTCTGCTGTGGCTTCGGTGCGCAGCTTGCATCAAGTATAGAAAAGGAACAGGAGGACGAATGCACAACGAAAGACTGATCGGCGGCCGGCGGTTCGATTTCTCGGCGGGTGTCGCCGTCATGGCAATCGTCAATCGCACCCCCGATTCGTTCTACGACAAGGGTGCGACCTTCGCCCTCGGCCGGGCAGTGGCGGCGGCCCTCGCGGCCGCCGAGGCGGGAGCTGACTTCGTCGACATCGGGGGAGTGCCGTTCGGGCGTGGGCCGGTGGTCACCCTCGATGAGGAGCTCAACCGGGTCGTTCCCGTCGTCGAGGCCATCCACGCGGCATCCGGCGTCGTCATCTCGGTCGACACGTTCAACGCCGAGGTCGCGCGCCAGAGCATCGTTGCTGGCGCTGGGCTGATTAACGACACGAGTGGACTCTTCGATCCCGACATGGCGGCGGTCGTCGCCGACTCGGAGGCGAGCCTCGTGCTCACCCACAGTCTGGCCCCGCCCCGGTCGGAGCCTCCGAGGCCGGAGTACGCGGATGTCACGGCGGAGGTCATCGACTTCCTGCGCGACCGACTCGCCAGAGCCGATGCCGCCGGGATCCCGCGAGGCCGTCTGATCGTCGACCCGGGCCACGACCTGAACAAGAACACGTTCCACTCGCTCGAGCTGACTCGGCGGCTCGACGAAATCGTCGCGCTCGGCCACCCGACGCTCGTCGCCGTCTCGAACAAGGACTTCATCGGCGAAACCCTCGATCGCGAGAAGAGCGAGCGTCTCGAGGGAACGATCGCCGCGGCCGTCTTCTGCATCGTGAAGGGCGCGCGGATCATCCGCATGCACGACGTGCCAGCCGCGATCGCCGCCGCCCGGATGACCGAGGCCATCCTCGGGTTGCGCGAGCCCGCCTATGCCCTTCACAACCGGGGATGACGATGGCTCGGATCGACAGGGTGTGGCCGGACTCGGCGCCGGACGTGGATGACGACACTCTCGTCACTCGCCCGGACGGGCCGTGGCTGCGCGTGAACTTCGTCTCGAGTGTGGACGGCGGCGCGACCACCGACGGGCTCTCCGGGGCCCTCTCCGGTGAGGCCGACAAGAGGGTGTTCGAGCTGTTGCGGCGCACAACGGATGCCGTGCTGGTCGGGGCCGGGACCGTACGCTCGGAAGGCTACGGGGCGATGCGGGTCAGCGACGCCTCCGTCACGTGGCGGCTGGCGCGCGGGCTGAGCGAGCATCCGGTCTTCGTGATCGTGTCGGGATCGCTCGATCTCGACCCGGCATCCGAGATCTTCACGAAGGCCCCGGTGCTGCCGATCGTCGTCACGACCGGGAAATCGAGCCTGGCCTCGCGAGCGCGGTTCGAGGGACTGGCCCGCGTGATCGTGGCGGGAGACGAGGAAGTGGACGTCGTGGGCATGCTCCGCGCCCTCCGCGAACTCGGGCTCGGCAACATCCTGAACGAGGGTGGCCCGTCGCTCTTCGGATCGCTGCTCGAGGTCGGGGCGGTCGATGAGCTACGTCTCACCGTGAGTCCGGTGCTCGTCGCCGGGGATGCGAAGCGCATCTCGGGCGGGCCGCTACAGCATCCGGTCGACGCAACCCTCTGCGAGATTCTGGTGTCGGGCGACGTGCTGATGCTGCGGTACCTGTTCTAGCCGTGCCGCAGCTGTTCAGGCAGCCAGGAGCGAGTCGCTATCGAGGATCGTGTAACTGTAGCCCTGCTCGGCGAGGAAGCGCTGGCGGTTCTGGGCGAAGTCTTGGTCGACGGTGTCGCGGGCGACGAGAGTGTAGAAGTTCGCGGGCAGACCCGACTCTTTCGGCCTGAGAAGGCGTCCGAGGCGTTGGGCTTCTTCCTGCCGTGATCCGAACGATCCGGAGACCTGGATTGCGACCGTCGCCTCCGGCAGATCGACGGAGAAGTTGGCGACCTTCGACACGACGAGCACCGTGATGGATCCCTCGCGGAATTCCTGATACAGCCGCTCGCGTTCGTCGATCGGTGTCGAGCCGGTCAGCTTCGGGGCATCCAGAGCTTCGGCGAGCATATCGATCTGGTCAAGATACTGCCCGATCACGAGGATGCGCTCGCCGTCGTGCTTCATGACGAGAGCGCGAACGACATCGAGTTTCGCCGGCGCGGTCGCAGCGAGACGGTAGCGTTCGTCATCAGCGGATGCCGCATACTCGAGCCGCTCCTGCTGCGGCAGGTCGATCCGAACCTCGAAACACGACGCCGGCGAGATGAACCCCTGGGCCTCGATCTCCTTCCAGGGGGCATCGAACCGTTTAGGGCCGATGAGGCTGAAGACATCGCCCTCCCGGCCATCCTCCCGAACGAGCGTCGCGGTGAGGCCGAGACGACGGCGGGCCTGCAACTCGGCCGTCAGCTTGAAGACCGGGGCGGGAAGCAGGTGCACCTCGTCGTAGATGACGAGGCCCCAGTCGAGCGCATTGAGGAGCGCGAGGTGAGCGTATTCACCCTTCCGCTTCGCCGTCAGAATCTGGTACGTCGCGATCGTGACCGGCTTGACCTCTTTCGCCGAGCCCGAGTATTCGCCGATCTCCTCCTGGGTGAGGGAGGTGCGCTTCAGCAGCTCTGCACGCCACTGGCGAGCGGACACGGTATTCGTCACGAGGATGAGTGTCGTCGTCTCGACGCGAGCCATCGCGCCGGCGCCGACGAGCGTCTTGCCGGCGCCGCAGGGGAGTACGACGACACCCGACCCTCCGTCGTAGAAGCTTGAAATCGCCTGGTTCTGGTACTCGCGCAAGTTCCATTCGGTGGTGTCGAGGGAGATCGGATGCGGTGTGCCCGGCGTATATCCCGCGAGGTCCTCGGCTGGCCACCCCAGCTTGACGAGCTCCTGCTTGACCTGGCCACGAGCCCACGCCTGGATCTCGTAGCGGTCGGGG
>JAYVNU010000029.1:0-7469 GCA_043758345.1 Lacisediminihabitans sp. | reverse complement strand
GGCGTTCGAGTCACGAAAACGGTTCGTGAGCTCGGCAACCGAAGCTTCCTTGTTCGCCATGTGGCTCCTCATTCATAGTGGTGGTACTTTTCAGCGCCCTGTCGGCCATCGTCATCCACGGCGACGGTTAAACGAAGAATGCTCCGGCGCGAGCGCACGGAGCAGAAGAAAATTCTCTCAACACGCCTGCGCAGGTCTTCGTCGTAACGAATCTTGGATCGGTGTGACCCGGATATTTCCGAGGCACACCAATGACCGGCGGTCTTTGGCTCCCACAAGAGTACGTGATGGATGCCGCCTGACGCAACAGGCAGGCAGGCCGGAGACCCACGTGCTCTATCCGTGCGCTGGTCGATCGGGCGTCCGCTGCGCGTCGACGGGCAGCGGATGTCCGTTGGAGCAGCGCTAGTCGGACTTCGGCTTCGGGGTGGCGGGCTTCGGCGTGGCGGGCTTCGGGGTGGCGGGCTTCGGGGTGGCGGGCTTTGCGGCCGCGGGCTTCGGCGTGGCTGGCGTGCGAGCGGCGGCAGGCCCCGCCGGCGGGCGCCTGCGAGGCGGCGCCTTCTTCGGCGGCGCGACTGGCGGAACCGGCTCCGGCGCGACTGGCGGCTCCGGCTCCGGTTCCGGCTCCGGTGCGACAACGGCGGTTCCCGGCACGACGGGCACCACGGTCGCCGCCAGCCGGCGCCTGCGAAAAGGCAACAGCACGAATAGCGCGAGCAGCACGACGACTACCCCGAGCACTATGCCGGCGATCGCGAGACCGGAATTGGGTCCGTTCGCCGCATCGGAACGGGAAGCCGCGACGGCCGGGAAGGTGCCCTGATAGGCGGCGATGGTCTTCGCCGTGGCGATTCCCGAGGTCCCCGAGACCAGCGGCGTGATCGTGGTTCCATCGCTTGCGAACCAGGCCGAGTGCGTGTCATCCCGAAGGAATACTGTCGATTTCGGAGCCGCGGCGAGTGCTGTCGCGAGGCCCGGCCCAAGATCGAAGTTGGCCAGTTCCGGCTGATCGCTCGAGGGATTTATCCAGACCGTCGCAAGTCCGATGAGCTGGTCTTTCACGGTGATCGGCGCAACCCAATCGTTGGTGAGCTCCGTCGGGGTGTCGGTCTTCGTGCCGGCGAGAAAAGCCGGCGTCCACGCGAACAGCCGGTGAACGTCGCCCACCTTCGCCGTCGCGTCGAACACGATCCCGGATCCAGCTTTCTTTCCCGGCCCGTAGAGCTCCGCGAGCCGGGGAAGCAGTCCGGCACTGAAGTAGGTCGCGACGGGCTCGGGCAGCGTCGGTTCGGTCAGCGTCGGCTCAGGCAGCGCTCTCGCGGCCTGACCTCCGGAGAAGGCGAGCAGGATGCCGACGACCATGGCGGCTATCCACCGCCGAACAGGGCGAGCCGCGCGACTACGCATCGAGTGGTGCGGCGTGATCGCGCCAGAAGTGCTTCGGCTCGTAGCCGAGCAACGCCCTGGCCTTCTCGATCGACAGCAACGTCTCGTGTTCGGCGAGATCCTTCGTCACGGTGACCGTCGGGAAGATGTCGGCGGCGAGGGACGCGCTCGAGCGGGACATGACCGTGTCGGCCGCGGCGATGATGAAGACATCGAACCCCGGCCGCGACAGCGTGAGCGCGCGCTCGACCGCCTGCGCGCCGTCCCGCGCGTCGATGTACCCCCAGGCATTCCACTTGCGGATGGCGGGATCAGCATCGTAGGCGGGGAATTCCGCGTAGTCGGCGACATCCATCACGTTGGAGAAGCGCAGCGCGGTGATGCTCAGCTCGTGGTCCCAGCGAACGAGTTTCGCCGCGAGCTGTTCCTCGAGATGCTTGGTGAGCGAGTAGATCGATTCCGGACGGGTGTCGTAGGACTCGTCGATCGGAAGGTAGGGCGGCGGGGTATCGAACGGGATGCCGAGCACCGTCTCGCTCGACGCCGTCACGATGGTGCGGATGCCAGCCCGACGCGCTCCCTGCAGCACGTTGAAGGTCGCGGTCATGTTGTTGTGGAAGGTGGTCGCGTCGGGGAGGAGCCCCGAGGCCGGCACCGCGGCGAGGTGCACGACGGCATCGAGACCGTCGTGCACTCCGTCGATGGCGGAGAGGGCATCCACCGTCTGCCCGTAGTCGGTGAAGTCGACGCGGACGAACCCGGGGGCACGATCGCCGACCTGGTCGAGGGCGACGACCGTGTGTTCGGAGTCCCGGAGCTGCTTGACGACGACGCGTCCGAGCTTTCCGTTCGCTCCCGTTATCGCAATTCGCATGTCGGTTCCTTACAGTGCGTGAGTCATCCCAGTGTGACAGAGAGTGGCAGCTCCACCCTGAATTGCGTTCTGCCCGGCACACTCGAGACGGACACGATCCCGCCGTGTCCATCGACGACGGCGCTGACAATGGCGAGCCCGAGGCCGGTGCTGCCGGCAGCACGTGAACGCGAACTGTCTCCGCGGGCGAACCGCTCGAAGAGCACCGGCTGCACTTCTTCCGGCACGCCGGGCCCGTCATCCGTGACGGTCACGATCGCGGAGCCACCGTCGATGCCGAGAGCCACCGTGACATCCGTTCCGGCGGGCGTGTGAACGCGAGCGTTAGCGAGCAGGTTGGCGAGCACTTGATGGAGGCGCGCCGCGTCACCATCGATGACCACCGGTTCCTCCGGGAGGTCGAGCGACCAGACATGGTCGGGGCCGGCGGCGTGGGCATCGCTGACCGCGTCGATGAGCAGACGAGACAGATCGAGAGAGGTGCTCTCGAGGTCTCGGCCCTCATCGAGTCGCGCGAGCAGCAGCAGATCTTCGACGAGAGAGGTCATGCGCGTCGCCTCGGATTCGACCCGCCCGATCGAGTGGACGACGTCATCCGGGAGTTCGTAGCCGCCACGCCGGGTGAGCTCCGCGTAGCCACGGATCGACGCGAGCGGAGTGCGCAACTCGTGGCTGGCATCCGCGACGAACTGGCGGACCTTGGCCTCGCTGGCCTGGCGGGACGTCAGGGCAGATGCCACGTGCCCGAGCATCCGGTTGATGGCGGCTCCGACCTGGCCGACCTCGGTGCGCGGGTCGGCGTCTTCGTCGGGCACTCGCACGCCGAGGGCGACCTCTCCCCGATCGAGGGGAAGCTCGGAGACGTTCGTGGCGGTCGCGACGACCCGTTGGAGCGGGCGAAGGGCGACGCGCACGATCCAGGCCCCGAGGAAGGCCGCGAGCAGAAGACCGAGCACCGTCACGATAAGGATGACGAGGGCGAGGCGCAACACGGTCGCGTTCACGTCGGCGAGCGGGAGGGCCGTGATGACGCGCACTCCGCCGCTGTATTCGACGGCGATGGCACGGTAGCTGCCGAGACCGCCCCCCAGATCGACCGTTGTCGGAGTGGCCGTCGACGTGACGGCGAGAAAGAGCTTGCTCTGGACGGTCGTCAGCGTCTGGGCGGTGCCGGCCTGGTTCTTCCGAAGAGCCGCGGCCTTGCCCGCTGCGGTCACCGCGATGACGGTGTCCGGCGCTTGGCGATTGATGATCTGATTGATGCGATCGCTGGTGATCACCTCGGAGCTCGTATCACCCGGCGCGGACCCGGGAGGGCCGAATCCGTTCTGCGACCGGTTGTTGGCCTGGCTCAACTGCTGGTCGAGCCGCCCGGTGAGAAATCCCTGGAGTCCGACGACGCTCACGGCGCCGATGACGATGGAGACCGCGGCGAGCAGCCCGAGCACGGCGAGCACCAGTCGGCGCCGGAGTGACCATGGTGCCCGCAGATGCGGCCAGCGCGCTCGTAGGAGCGGACGTCTCATCCCGCGGCTTTGATCATGTATCCGACGCCGCGCACGGTGTGGATCATGGGCTCAGCGCCGACGTCGATCTTCTTGCGGAGGTAGGAGATGTAGATCTCGACGATGGACGACCGGCCGCCGAAGTCGTAGCTCCAGACCCGGTCGAGGATCTGCGCCTTGCTCATCACGCGGCGAGGGTTGCGCATCAGGAAGCGCAGCAGTTCGAACTCCGTCGCGGTCAACTCGATGAGTCGCCCCTCACGGCGCACCTCGTAGCTCTCCTCGTCGAGTACGAGGTCGCCGACGCGCAGCAGCGGGTCGGACGAGTCGGCGATGACGATCGTCGAACGACGGATGAGCCCTCGGAGTCTCGCGACGAGCTCCTCGAGGCTGAATGGCTTAGTGACGTAGTCGTCTCCTCCCGCCGTGAGCCCGGCGATGCGGTCGTCGAGGGCGTCTTTCGCGGTGAGGAAGAGGATGGGGGTATCCTGACCGTCGTCGCGGAGCCGTTTCAGCACGGCGAGGCCGTCGATGTCCGGGAGCATGACGTCGAGCACCACGACGTCGGGCTGGAATTCGCGGATGATGCCGATGGCAGCGCGTCCCTCGCTGGCCGTGCGCACCTCCCAGCCCTCGTAGCGCAGCGCCATGCTGAGGAGGTCACTGAGAGTCGCCTCATCATCGACGATGACGACACGCACCGGCGACCCGTCGGCTCGGCGAAGCTTCGGGCTGGCCACAGGGCTCACGGTTGCGTTCATCTTTTCGCTGGTCACCTCTCCAACTATGGACACTTTCCTATGAGTTGGCTGTGTCGCACCCATGGCTATACCGAGAAGCACCTACTCAGGGTCTGGATAAAGGTCCCCCATATGGATTCCATAGCAAAGGTCGGCAGATTGCACACCATGAAGATCTCCCGCCGCCTTGTGGTCAACGGATCCCTCGGACTCGTCGCGCTCGTGGCCATCGTCGGTGGGTACTTCGTCGTCGCCGATCCGTTCGCCGCGACCTCCACCGCCGCGGCAACCCGGCTCACCTCGACGGTGAAAACGGGGGCGGTATCGAAGAGCGTGACCGCGAATGGATCCGTCGCCCCGGTCAGCGAAGTCGTCGCGTCGTTCGCCGTGTCCGGAACAGTCGCGACCGTCGACACGACGCTCGGAGCGACGGTGACGGTCGGCCAGGTTCTCGGGACCATCGATACAACCAGCCTCAGTCAGGCGCTCAGCCGGGCCTCGACCACCCTCGCGAACGCGTCGACCGCCCTCTCCGACGCGAAGACGGCATACTCCCAGGCTGTCGCGGCCGCCGCGGCCGGAACGGAGTCGGCGCAGCAGGTGAGTTCGGCGAAGCAGCAGGTGACCTCCGCGCAGGCGACGGTCACCACAGCGTCGGCCGCCGTCACCATCGCGCAGACGAATCTCGCGGAAGCGACCCTCACCGCCCCGATAACGGGACTCGTCGTCGCGGTGAACGGCTCGGTCGGCAGCAGCTCGGTCGGCAGCAGCACGAGCGGGTCGTCCACGACGACGGCCGGGGCATCCACGACCGAAACCACATCCACGAACAGTTCCGGGTTCGTCACGATCGCCGATGTCGCGTCGATGACCATGACGGCGAACATCGCGGAGGCCGACATCGCCTCGGTGACCGTCGGTCAGGTCGCCACCGTCACCTTCCCGGCGCTCACCACCGCGACAGCGACGGCGAAGGTCACGGCGATCTCCCCGACGGCGACCGCGAGCAATTCGGTCGTCACCTACGCCACCACGATCACGCTGGATACGATCCCGGCCGGACTCCGGCTCGGCCAGACGGCGAACGTGTCGATCGTCACCGCCAGCTCGAAGGCCGACTCTCTCTACGTTCCGACCGCCGCGATCACCACGGTGAACGGCGTCTCGACGGTGAAGGTCGTCGCGGCCGACGGCACGAGCACGACGAAGACCGTCACCCTCGGGGTCGTCGGTGACGCGGGCACCGAGATCAAGACCGGGCTGACGGCCGGCCAGACGGTCGACATCGGCACGATCGCGGCCGCGACGACCGGAACGACGGGCACGACGAGAATCGGAGCCGGAACCCGCGGAACATTCGGCGGCGGGGGAACAGGCACTGGGGGTAGCGGCACCGGGGGTAGTGGCACCGGGGGAACAGGCACCGGCACCCGCGGCACCATCGGCGGGGGGAACTAGCTATGTCGACCGCACCATCAACAGCGGCTGCGCAAGCCCCGTCGGCCACCAGAGCTTCGGCAGCATCATCCGACACTCCCGTACTGCGCCTTCACGAGATCAACCAGGTCTACGGGGTCAGCGAGGCCGCCGTTCACGCGCTCCGCGGCATCGATCTCGAAGTCGCGGCCGGTGACTACGTGGCCATCATGGGCCCGTCCGGTTCGGGAAAGTCGACGCTCATGAACCTGCTCGGCTGCCTGGATGTCGCGTCGAGCGGCACCTATGAGCTCGCCGGCAGCGATGTGCGTACCCTCTCCGAGAAAGAGCTGGCGAGAGTGCGCAACCGCGAGATCGGCTTCGTCTTCCAGTCGTTCAATCTCGTGCCGCGGATGTCGGCACTCGCGAACGTCGAACTCCCCCTCGTCTATGGCGGCATCCGGAGCGCAGAGCGCCGGCGACTCGCTTTCGAGGCACTCGACATGGTCGGACTCGCCGACCGCGCCGACCACCAGCCACAGGAGCTCTCGGGCGGACAGCAGCAGCGCGTCGCCATCGCCCGGGCGCTCGTGACATCGCCGACCCTCGTGCTCGCGGATGAGCCGACCGGAAACCTCGACAGTGAGTCGACGGAGGAGATCCTCTCGATCCTCGACTCGCTCGCCTCCGCCGGGCGCACGATCGTGATCATTACGCACGAGGCGAACGTCGCCGAGCGTGCCCACCGGGTGCTCACCATCCGGGACGGACTCATCGTCAGCGATGCTCTCGGTGCCGGGCATCCCGGATTCGGCGGCACCCGAATGGCCGGCGGCCCGACCGCGAGGACAAACGCGAAATGAGCCTCTTCGAAATCCTGCGCTCAGCGATGCGCGGAGTGACGGCGAACAAGCTGCGCTCCGTGCTGACGCTTCTCGGTGTCACGATCGGCGTCGGATCGGTCATCCTCCTCCTGGCTGTCGGAAACGGGTCGGCGCAGACCGTGCAGAGCGCCATCACGAGCCTCGGAACCAACACGCTCACCGTGCGGGCGAACCAGACCGGGGGCGGTGGGGGCGCCGCCACCACGACGACGACATCGAGCGTGAGGACGATAACCACCAAGGTGAGCGATCAGCTCGCCTCCTCCGGACTCGGTCACGTGAAGGAGGTCGTGCCACAGGCGAGCACGAGCCTCACCGTCTCGTCGACGAGCGTCTCCTCGACCGGCATCTCCATCATCGGCACCACGGCCGGCTACTTCGAGGTCTCGACGGCGAAGGTCGCCTCCGGAAGCGCCTTCACGACGGCGGATGTCACGACCTCCGCGAAGGTCGCCGTGATCGGTTCCGAACTTGCGACGACGCTCTTCCCCACGGCGTCGGCGCTCGGCCAGTCGATCTCGGTCGCCGGCACGCCGTTCACCGTCGTCGGCATCCTCGCCACCCAGTCGAGCTCCGGCTTCACCGACCCGAACACCGTGGTTATCGCACCGATCACCCGCATCCAGAAGTCCTATACCGGGTACGGGGCCGTCAGCTCCCTCAC
>JAYVNU010000028.1:0-2365 GCA_043758345.1 Lacisediminihabitans sp. | reverse complement strand
CGTGATCCGAGGCCGGAGCGCTGATGGTCATCGTTGCGGAGCCGTCGGTCGCGGTGACGTTCGACGGCGCCGGCGGAGCATCCGGAACATCGTGGATGGTGACCTCGAGCTGACCGACGACGACGCGGCTGGCATCAAGCGTGGCATCCTGAATCGTGTACTGCACATTCACCTTGCCGGTGGCCGCTGCCGTGCTCGCCGTCACCGTGATGGATGACGAGGTGTTCGAGACCGACACCCCCTGCGGGGCGCTGCTGAGGGTCGCCTTGAGAATCGTCAGCGGCTTTCCGGGGAACGGATTGATCCAGTAGGTGTCGGAGGTGGCGTTACTGAGCGTGATCCCGCCGGCGGTGTTCCGTTTGAAGTCCTCCTTCTGCGGCGGATTCTTCTGCTGGGCGAGGGGTTGCTTCGATTTGACGACCTGCACGTTGACCGAGCCGGAGATGCTGAACTGCTTGTAGCTCACGGTGAAGTTCACGGTCGCCGTCACCCCGGGCTGGGTGCCGAACGGGGTCGAAAGCGTCAGGTTCGAGCCGCTCTCGCTGTGCACGATCGCGGAGTTGGTGACGCTGAATCCGCCATAGCCGACCTGGCTGAGGATGGCGGGGTTCGGGTGGTAGGTGGAGCTGCGGAGGTCGATCGTCTGAGCCCCCTCCCCGGCGACGATCTGGACGGTCGGCGGGGTGAACGTCGGGGGCACGTCGGACTGGTCGGAGCTTCCGACGGTGATCGGCAACGTGAGGAGCGTGATCCGATCGGCGGTGGTTCCCGGGTCTTTCCCATCATTCACCGTGAAGGTGATGGCGGCCGGCCCGCGGTAATCCTTCGTCGGAGTGAAGGTGAGCTGCTGTGCGTTCACGAACGACGACGAGCCGTTGCCGTTCGTTGCGGCGGTACCGGCCGCGCCGGTCATCGCGAATGAGCGCCCGGAAGGGACGTCGATGATGTCTTTGAGCACGAACTTGATCGTGCCGTTCATCGTGACCAGCTCGTTGAGCCCCGGCTTGATCTGGGGAGGAGGTGTCGACGCGTCGGCCGAACCCGGCTTCGGCGGAACGATGATGAACGCCTGGCCGGCGAGGCCCGTCGTCGTATCGGTCAGTGAATAGGTGATCGCCATGCGGTGGTCGCCCGGGGTCACCGTCACCCTGCCGTCGGTACCGATGGATGCCGCCCCGGCGTTCGATCCCCTAACCCCGATCTTGAGGTCGGTCGTCACCCCCGAGGGGTTGGTGGCGCCGTCGAGCGCATCTAGATTGATCGTCGTCTTGCCAGTCAGATCCTGGATGCCGATGACGTGGTCTGCCGCCGTGGGATAGACCGGTTTGGCGTCTTTCGTCACCAGCACCTGGATGTAGGCCGTCGCAGAGCCGCCCTGGCCGTTGGTGATCGAGTAGCGCACGATGTAGGCACCCTCGGTGTCGGGCGCGGTGATCAGCACGACCGAGCCGCTGACCTTCGCCGTGAGTGGAGCCTGCACCTCGCCGAGCTTCTCGAGCAGGCTGATCTGGTAGCCGTTCGGATCGGAGTCGTTGAGCAGCACCGGCACGGCGGCGGTCCTGCCCGGCTTGATCTCCACCTTGTCATCCACCGCTATCGGCGGTTTCGCCGTCGACGGACGGGGTACGACGCCGATGTTGATCGTTCCGGTCGACTGCTTTCCGGCGGTGTCTTCCACCTGATAGCTGAACGTGTCGGTGCCACTCGCGTTCGCGTACGCCTCGTATTGGAACGAGGTCGGCGTTATCGCCGATACGCGGCCCTTCGACGGCGCCGTGCCGATGCCGTCGAAGGTGACCGAGTCGCCGTTCGGATCGATTCCGTCGAGAGGCACGACGATCGTGATCGCCGCCCCGGCGAAGGCGCGGCCGGTGAGAGTCGTCGGCTCCGGGGCCCGATTGGTGCCGCCCTTGGCGGTCACGACGAAGGTGACGGTGGCGGTCGTGTGCTGTCCGAACTTGTCGGTGATGCCGTAACTAACGCCGTAGGTGCCGGCCTCGGTCGGCGCCTGGTACCGCACGAAGGAGCCGCTGGCGAAGGCGATCGCCCCCGGACCCTGATTGGCGGTGCTGGCGAGCACGGGGTCGAGCGTGAACGGCTCATTGTCGGGTGACGAGTCGTTGTCGAGCACGTGGACGGTCACGATGTCGCCCGCCCGAACGGTGGCCGTGTCATCCACGGCGATCGGTGCCTGGTGATTGACGAGCGGTGGAATCGGAACCACGGTGATCCCCGCGGTAGCGCTCTTGACGCCATCCGACACCGTGTATGTCAGCTGCAACTGCTGGGCGAGCACTCCGGGGGCGGTGATGCGCACGGTCGTGTTGTTCAGCAGCTCGACGTTGAGCGACCCGGTGTCCGGGCC
>JAYVNU010000027.1:0-2372 GCA_043758345.1 Lacisediminihabitans sp. | reverse complement strand
CTCCGCCGGCCCGCTCGCCGAGAACGTGGGATTTCGCGGACCAGGGGCCAAGGCTTGGAAGCCGCCAGAGCACTGCAGCGGAATCGTGCGAGAACCGCGTTCCCTCCCGCACGGTTCGTGCCGATGCGGTGACCTCAGCCCGATACCGTTCGTCCCTGTCGAGTACTTCCCACGACTTCTTCGGGAGATAGACACCTCGACGGAGACGAACCAGTTCTCCGCGGTCGTGGGCTCGCGGCAGTCGTCGCTCGAGCGATTCGATGCGGGCATCGCTGCTGAGGAGAAACGGTGGGGTGGTGGTCATAGGCGAGGGTGGCGCCTGGTGTCGGCGCGGGATGCGGCGGCAGAGGCATCCGTGCACCCACAAGGCCACCGAAACGCTGGGGAGGAGGAGTGCGGCAGAGGTGGGCAACGCGCGCGCTGCTCCGTAGGACTACCGCGCCCCGTCGACGAGCAGCGGATGTCCGATGGCGCAGCGCAACCGCGCGGCGCAGCGTAACCGCGCGGCGCAACCTAGCCCCGCAGCGCCCTGGCGCCGCTCAGCCGCAAGCGAACCGCGACGGCGCCCGAAAAGCCGCCCATTACACTAAATCTCAGAGACAAATCATTCTGAGGGAGTCGTAACATGGTCGACGTACGACGGGTCAAACTGCCCGGTGTCGGGGTGCTGCACACCTTCGTTACGGCGGATGGCGGCAAAGCCGGCGTCATCACGCACCGCTCCGGCCACAGCGATCTCATCACCTTCGCCGATGAGGAGGACGGGTCGGATTCGAACAAGGTCTCCCTCCGCCTCAGCGAGGACGAGGCGCACACCCTCGCCGAACTCCTCGGCGGAACCCGCATCACCGAGGGCCTCGACAAGCTCGACCAGATCCCCGGACTGAGCATCGACTGGTTCACCGTCGACTACGACGACCACATCGCCGGGCAGCAGCTCGGCAACCTCGCCTCCCACGGCGTTGTGGGTCTCACCGTCGTCGCCGTCGTGCGCGGGGACTCCGCGAACCCGGCCCCGGCCGACGACTTCAAGGTCTTCCCCGGCGACACCCTCGTCGTCGCCGGCTCCCCGGAGAAAGTCGCGAAAGCGTTCACCTTCTATCGGACGGGCGAGCTCGCACACAAGCTGGCTGCTGACACACCGCGGGGATAGCGATGCTGGGTGAAGAACTCCTCGTCCTCGGCGTCCTGTTCCTCATCGCCTACGTGCTCGGGCGCATCGGCAAGCTCGTCGGCTTGCCGGCCATCCCGATCTACATGCTCGTGGGCCTTGTCGCCAGTCCGCACTTCCATCTCTTTCCGCTGAGCTTCAAATCGGCGGATGTGCAGCTCATCGCCGTCTTCGGCCTGCTGTTCCTGCTCTTCAGCCTCGGTCTCGAGTTCGACCAGGACGAGTTCTACGGCAATGCGAAGGCGCTGCTGATCTCCGGCGGCAGTCGGATCGTCATCAACATGGCGGTCGGTTTCGGGCTCGGACTGTGGATCGGATGGGGCACCCGCGAAGCGCTGATCATCGCCGGGATGACGGCGACATCCTCGAGTGCCATCGTCACGAAGCTGTTGATCGAGTTCAATCGTCTCGCCAACCGGGAGACTCCGGCGGTGCTCGGAATCATGGTGCTCGAAGACGTGTACATCGCGATCTACCTCGCGATCGTCTCCGTCGTGCTCGGTGGCGAGACCAGCCTCTGGTCGATCGCGCTCCAGCTCGCGATCTCGTTCACCTTCCTCGTCGCGATGTTCGCACTCGCCCGGTTCGGCGGCAAAGTCGTGTCGCGCCTCGTTCGCACGAGGGACGACGAGCTGTTCACCATCCTGTTCTTCGGTCTCGCCGTCGCGTTCGGAGGAATCGGGGAACTGCTCGGAGTGTCGGATGCGATCGGCGCATTCCTGATCGGCCTCGTGCTCGGCGCTACCAGGTTCAGCACCCGTATCGAGCAGTTCGCTCTGCCGCTGAGGGATGTCTTCGGCGCATTCTTCTTCCTCAACTTCGGCCTGGCCCTCGACCCCTCGACCTTCGGCGAGGTGGTGACGCCCGTCGCGGTGGCCGTCGTGCTCACCCTCGTCGTCAACACGCTCGGCGGTCAGCTCATCGCCCGGATCAACAAGCTCACAGCGGCCGAGGGATTCAACGCGAGCGCGATGTTGCAGAACCGCGGGGAGTTCGCGCTGATTCTCGCCACCCTCGCAGCCGGTGCGGGTCTCGACCCCCGGCTCACGCCATTCGCCGGCCTCTACGTTCTCGTGATGTCGATCATCGCGCCGGTGCTCGCGGCGAACTCCGAGCGAGCCGGGGCAGTATTGACAGGGAAGAACCGAAAAAAGAAGAGGGCTGCTCGCACCGACGCGATGAGTCGAGAGAATATCGCTCT
>JAYVNU010000026.1:0-2376 GCA_043758345.1 Lacisediminihabitans sp. | reverse complement strand
GACGAATCCGAGATCGCGGCTGTGGAAGTATTCGGCGAGCAGGGTGTGGGCCGCTGATTCGTCGACGGCGGCCTGGCGATAGGAGACCATTCGCACAGCCTATGTGCGGTTCGGGTGCGCTCCGGTTGGTAGTTTGGGCACATGACAACGAAGGTGGCCATCGTCGGCGCGAGCGGCAGAATGGGTGTGCTCATCTCGGATCTCGTCGACAGCCTCCCCGACTTCGATGTCGTCGCGAGCCTCGGCTCGAAGGACCCCATCCAGAGCATGCTGCCGGCGGATGTCGTGGTCGACGTCACGGTGCCGGCCGTCAGCCAGTCGATCGTCGAGTTCGCTATCGAGCACGGGCTGAGCGTCCTCGTCGGCACCAGTGGATGGTCGAACGACCGCATCCGGAGCCTCGAGAAGTCCGTCGCGACGAAGCCGGGGGTCGGCGTCATCATCATCCCCAATTTCTCCCTCGGTTCCGTCCTCGCCACCGCTTTCGCCGCAACCGCCGCGCGATTCTTCGACTCGATCGAGATCGTCGAATCCCATCACGCCTCCAAGGTCGACTCGCCGTCCGGCACCGCGGTGCGAACGGCGGAGCTGATCGGGGCGACCCGTGCTGCGCTCGGCCCGGTGATCGCCCCGCATGCCGACCAACGCAGCCGCGGACAACAGGTCTCGAGCGTCCCCATCCACAGCCTGCGCATGCAGGGCGTCGTCGCGAAGCAGGATGTCATCTTCGGGGGCGTCGGGGAGACGCTCACGCTCAGCCACGAAACACTGTCTCCGAGTTCGTACATCGCCGGGATAACCCTTGCCCTCCGAGCGCTCGCCACAACCGACGGAGTCGTCGTCGGACTCGACAGGCTGGTCGATATCGGATCCGTACCGGCGCCGGCACCCATCTCACCCTCCGCCGCCGACGGCGCGGAGTGATGACTGGGCGTAGTGCCGCCATTCTGATGGCCGCACTGCTTCTGCTTTATCTCGTGGTCGTCGCGCAGCTCGCCCTTCGTCTGATCGTGATCGACGATGCCGTCTCGCGAGCACTCGGCATCGCGTTGCTCGTGCTTCCGCTCATCGGCCTGTGGGCGCTCGCGGCCGAGCTGCTGTTCGGCATCCGCAGCCAGCGCCTCACCATGATGCTCGCCGCTGCCGGAGAGCTGCCCGTCGACGATCTGCCCTCGAGAGCGAGCGGACGCCCGATCCGCAGCGCCGCTGACGCGGAGTTCCCCAAATACAAGGCAGAGGTCGAGGCCGACCCAGGATCATGGGGCGCGTGGTTCAAGCTCGGACTCGCCTACGACGCGAGCGGAGACCGAAGGCGAGCCCGTCGTTCGATTCGGCGCTCGATCTCACTCGAACGTTCGGCTCGCTGAGGACGACTCAGGCCGGGATGACGGTGTCGATCGCCTGTTCGACCGTTCGATCGCGGAACACGAATCCGTCATCCTGGAGTTTGTCGACGAGCACCCGCTGACTGCTGAGCAGCAACTGGGGGCCGGCGGACTGGAGAAGCAGCCTGATGGCGAACTCCGGAGCCCGGAGTAGGTACCACCGGTGCATCCGTTCCGCCACATGACGGGTGATCTCGTCGGAGGTCGCGGGCGTCGGTCCGGCGAGGTTGACGTGACCGGTGAGCTTCGACGTCAGGAGGTGACGGATGGCGGCCGCCTCGTCATAGAGGCTGATCCAGGGCCAGATGTCGCCCCCGGTGGCAAGTCGTGATCCGAGTCCGACCCGCGTCAGGGCCCTGATCGGGGCGAGGGATCCACCGTTTCCGATGACGAGACCTGTGCGAAAGGTGACGAGACGCGTCTTCGCGGGGGAAAGCGTCGCGGCCTGCTCCCACTGCTCGACGACGTCCGCGAGAAAGCCGGGTCCGCGCGGGGACTCTTCGCTGAGACGCTCGCCCGGGCGATCGCCGTAGATTCCGACGGCGGATCCGCTGAGGAATACGGCCGGTTTCTTCGTGGCTCTCCCCATTGCGTCGGTGAGTGCCTGGGTCGCCTCGAGGCGGGACGAAAGGATCTCGCGACGATACTTCGCCGTCCAGGGGAGATGTCCGATCGAGGCGCCGGAGAGATTGACCACAGCATCAACGGTGTCGATGATGCCGGAGTCGAGGATGTGAGCGCTCGGAGCCCAGTTGACCTCGGACTCGGAGCGCGGCTTCCGGCGCACGAGGATGCGAACGTCGTGTCCGTCTTCGCGAAGCTGACGGGCCAACTCGGTTCCGATGAATCCGGTTCCACCGGCGATGAGAACCCGCAACGCCGTCGGTTTCGTGGACTTCCTGACGGCCATGCTGCTCCTCCGATGCGGTCAGATCAGCCTATGTCACGGAGTCGGGGCGCCCGAGTTCAGACGCCCTGACTCCGTGCGCCC
>JAYVNU010000025.1:0-2378 GCA_043758345.1 Lacisediminihabitans sp. | reverse complement strand
CCCGAGCCGCCTGGATGGCCCATGCCGAGACGCCGCAGAACGCTAGCCGAAGCGCAGACTCGCGCGGGATGCCCGTGATCAGGCGCGATCCCCGCGATCAGCGCGATTCACGAGCTTCCAGCTCAGCGGCAGAAGTCCCGCCGCGACGACGGCTTTCAGCAGGTCGCCGACGAGGAACGGCACGAGCCCGCCGACGAGGGTCGCCTGCAGCACATTCGTCGTTCCGAAAAACTGCGTCATCGTCGCCGGCGGAAACGTCGACAGCACGGTGTAGAGCCACGGAAGGCCGAACGCGTACATGACGGCCGTACCGGCCGCAAAGGAAACGAAGGTGCCGAGGATGCGGTGGTCCCAGGTGCGCTGCGCGAGCCAGCCGACAAGCGCAGCCGCGAAAATGAAGCCGACGACGAAACCGCCGGACGTCGAGGAGAGGAGACTGCCATGACCTCCGGCGGCGAAGACCGGAAGTCCGACAACACCGAGGACGAGATAGAGCGCCATCGAGATCGCGCCCCGGACAGGGCCGAGAACCGTGCCGACGAGCAGCACGACGAACGTCTGTCCGGTGATCGGAACAGGCAAGAGCGGGATCACCAGTTGCGCGGCACCGGCGGTGAGCGCAGTGCCGGCGGCGACCAGCGCGACATCCGTCACGAGCGAGCGCCGCAGAAGACGATCGGCGAGAGTCGGGCGGGCAAGAGCCAGGGTCAGGGTGGACATGAGTTCTCCTCTGGAGTGCTGTGGGCAGGCGCGCGGCGGTGAGAGCGGGCCCCACGATTTATACTAGAGGCCAACCCCCTCCCTCCCGTCGTCGCGAGATGACTAAACAATTGGACTCTGCCTGTGCTCAGCGTGCATGACCTCGAACTGCGCGTTGGTGCGCGCATGCTCATGGAGGACGTCACGTTCCGGGTGGAGCGGGGCGACAAGATCGGGCTCGTCGGACGCAACGGCGCGGGTAAGACCACTCTGACGAAGGTGCTCGCCGGTGAGGAACTCGCAACGGGGGGAACAATCGACTCGACGGGGGAGATCGGATACCTTCCGCAAGATCCGCGGTCCGGCAATCCGGAAGACCTGGCCCGCACCCGCATCCTCGATGCCCGCGGCCTCGGCCAACTCGTCATCGGCATGGAGAAGACCGCGCTCGACATGGGTGACGCCGACGAGAAAGTCTCGGCGAAGGCGATGAAACAATATGGCGAGATCCAGGACCGCTTCATGGCCCTGGGCGGTTACGCCGCGGAAGCCGAGGCCGCGTCTATCGCCAGCAACCTGAGTCTCCCCGACCGTATCCTCGATCAGCCCCTTTCGACCCTCTCCGGAGGGCAGCGGCGGCGCATCGAGCTCGCGCGCATCCTGTTCTCCGGTGCCGACACGATGCTGCTCGACGAGCCGACCAACCACCTCGACGCCGACTCGGTCGTCTGGCTACGCGAGTTCCTGAGAAATTTCCAGGGCGGTCTGATCGTGATCAGCCACGATGTCGAACTCGTGGAAGACACCGTCAACCGGGTCTTCTATCTCGACGCCAACCGCCAGGTCATCGACATCTACAACATGAACTGGAAGAACTACCAACGCCAGCGTGCCGCCGACGAGGAGCGCCGCAAAAAGGAACGCGTCAACGTCGAGAAGAAGGCCGGCGTCCTGCAGATGCAGGCGGCCAAATTCGGGGCCAAAGCCTCGAAGGCTGCCGCCGCTCATCAGATGGTGCGCCGAGCCGAGAAGATGCTTTCCGGCCTCGAGGAGGTTCGAGCCGTCGACCGGGTCGCGAAACTACGGTTCCCTGATCCTGCCCCCTGTGGCCGCACGCCGCTCATGGCCTCCAACCTCTCGAAGAGTTACGGTTCGCTCGAGATCTTCACGGCCGTCGACCTGGCGATCGATCGCGGGTCGAAAGTAGTCATCCTCGGCTTCAACGGTGCGGGAAAGACGACGCTGCTCCGCATCCTCGCGGGAGTGGATGACCCGGATACCGGCCAGCTCGAACCCGGACACGGCCTGCGCATCGGGTATTACGCGCAGGAGCACGAGACCATCGACGTCAAGCGCTCCGTGCTGCAGAACATGGTCTCGTCATCGCCGAACATCACCGAGACGGAGGCGCGTCGCGTGCTCGGCTCGTTCCTTTTCACCGGGGATGACGCGACGAAACTCGCCGGGGTGCTCTCCGGCGGCGAGAAGACCCGGCTAGCTCTCGCGATGATCGTGGTGTCCGGCGCGAATGTGCTGCTGCTCGACGAGCCGACGAACAACCTCGACCCGGCCAGCCGGCTCGAGATCCTCGATGCGCTTGCGAACTACTCGGGCGCCGTCGTTCTCGTCAGTCACGACGAGGGAGCCGTCGAAGCGCTGAATCCCGAGCGAGTGCTGAT
>JAYVNU010000024.1:0-2382 GCA_043758345.1 Lacisediminihabitans sp. | reverse complement strand
GGGCCCGCCAGGAGCCCGAGCCCGGGGTGACCGGTGAGCTCATCACTCGACTATTCCACGACCAGTCGCGCGTGCGCTATTTCGACGAGTGGCAGGATGCCGTGGACTGCGCCGCCTCACTTGCTCGAGAGGGCGACTTCGTGATGCCGATGGGCGGCGGCGACATCCACCGGATCATCCCGCAGCTGCTCGACACCCTCTCGCTGCAGCCCGGTTCGACCAGTCCTTGGGCACGATGAAGAGGCCGGAGGGCTTCGACCGCCCACCCGCCTCGACCACGGGGGCGACGCCACCGCGCAGGGGCCACACGAAGAAGCCTGCCGCGTCAGAAGCAGCCGTGCCACAGCCACACCGCCCTGCCACGCCGAAGTCGGCATCGCGAGTGGCAGCTCCTGCGGCAAAGCCCGAGCCGACCGTACCGATTCCCCGCAGGTATCCACGACGTGCGTCCTCGGCTGAACGTCCGTTGGATGCGGTGGCGCGACACGACCTGAAGCGCGCCGAAAAGGCCCGACGAGCCTATGAACGCGGGGAAGCGCGACGATTCACGCGACGTTCCCGCCGAAGGCGTGTCACCTGGATCGCCAGCGGGGTGTCCGTTTTGTTCGTGGTCGGTTTCGTCACAGGAGCGGTCTATTCGCCTCTGCTCTCGCTCAAAATCATCCAGGTCGAGGGTGTGTCACGGGTGAGCTCGGCGAGCGTGCGCGCTGCCGTAGACGGA
The DNA here is from genome assembly GCA_043758345.1 of Lacisediminihabitans sp. Lineage (GTDB taxonomy): Bacteria > Actinomycetota > Actinomycetes > Actinomycetales > Microbacteriaceae > Lacisediminihabitans. The sequence continues at coordinate 1,661 of JAYVNU010000024.1, read as the reverse complement.
CAACTCGGTCGGCCGCTCGCACTTGTCGATTTTGACGCGATCACCCGATCGATCAGCAAGTTCCCTTTGATCCGAAGCTTCGTCACCGAGACAGTACCTCCCGACACGCTGATCATCCGGATCGTGGAACGAGCGCCGATCGCTACTCTCGCGACGGCGAGCGGCTTCTCTGTTGTCGACCCGGCTGGCATCGTGATCGATAGCGGGGCAGAACGCCAACCGGGCCTTCCGCTGATCGAACTCGGGGCGGCCACCAGGAGCAGTCCGGCCTTCACGGCATCAGTCGGAGTGCTGCTCGCGCTGCCGTCCAATCTCCTCAAACAGGTTGACACTGTCACAGCCCAGACCTCGGATGACGTGACGCTGACTCTGACAGGCGGCCAGTCGGTGGTCTGGGGCAGTGTGGAACAGTCGGCACTCAAGGCCAAAGTTCTCGCGGCGGTCATCAGTGTCGGCGGCACGACGATGAAATATGATGTATCGGCACCGAATCATCCGGTGCTCGCCGGCAACTGAGACCAATCTGATGGGTGACTTGGCGACACGCTGGACGGCCTCTCGGCGGCATGGTGCCCGGTCCCTTAACTTCGAGACAAGAAACCTATACCGAGCATAACTTTAACGCTCAGGTAAAGGTTGAAAGTTTCTACCGGAGGCCGGACGTGACAACGAACCAGAACTACCTAGCCGTGATCAAGGTCGTCGGCATAGGCGGCGGCGGAGTCAATGCCGTCAACCGAATGATCGAACTCGGCCTGCGAGGTGTCGAATTCATCGCGATCAATACCGATGCCCAGGCCCTGTTGATGAGCGACGCCGACGTCAAACTCGACGTCGGCCGCGAGCTGACTCGCGGGCTCGGTGCCGGTGCAGATCCCGAAGTCGGTCGTCGAGCGGCGGAGGATCACGCCGAGGAAATCGAGGAGGCACTCGCCGGCGCGGACATGGTGTTCGTTACCGCGGGAGAGGGTGGCGGTACCGGTACCGGTGGTGCGCCCGTCGTCGCGCGGATCGCTAAATCGATTGGTGCACTGACCATCGGTGTCGTCACGAGGCCGTTCGGATTCGAAGGGAAACGTCGCGCCGCGCAAGCCGACGTGGGGATCTCCGCCCTGAAGAGCGAGGTCGACACCCTCATCGTCGTGCCCAATGATCGCCTCCTCGAAATCAGTGACCGTGGCATCTCGTTTCTCGAGGCTTTCGCGACGGCCGACCAGGTGCTCCTCGCGGGCGTGCAGGGTATTACCGACCTCATCACGACCCCTGGCTTGATCAACCTCGACTTCGCCGATGTCAAGTCAGTGATGCAGGGAGCGGGATCTGCGCTCATGGGCATCGGGTCCAGTCGCGGTGCCGACCGGGCGATCAAGGCTGCGGAGCTCGCCGTTGCGAGCCCGCTGCTCGAAGCATCCATCGATGGAGCGCACGGAGTGCTGCTCTCGATCCAGGGTGGCTCAAACCTTGGAATCTTTGAGATCAACGACGCCGCGCGGCTCGTGCAGGAGGCTGTGCACCCTGAAGCGAACATTATCTTCGGTGCCGTCATCGATGACACGCTGGGTGACGAGGTTCGCGTCACGGTGATCGCCGCCGGATTCGACGGCGGCGAACCGGTCGTCAAGAAGGACGAGCGTCGTGGCACTACCGGGGATGTCACGGTG
>JAYVNU010000023.1:0-7533 GCA_043758345.1 Lacisediminihabitans sp. | reverse complement strand
TGTTCGGCTGGTTCACCCCGCTGATCGGCGGCGTCGGGTTCGTCGTGGTGGCGTTCATCCTCTTCGTCGGCTTCTACATCATCCTTGTTGCGCTGCGTTCCGATCGGCAGGAGGTGAAGGATCGGGTCATGACCGCGCTGATGGTCAGTGCGGGCGTCATCCTGTTCGGCGCCCTCGTGTTCGTGGTCGCGTACACACTCATCCGGGGCAAGGATGCGCTGCCGCACCCAAACTTCTTCACGCAGACGATGGAACTCGCTGGCCCGCTCGACCCCCTCAGCATCGGAGGGATTCTCCATGCCATCGTTGGATCGCTCATCCAGATCACCATCGCACTCGCGATCACGATCCCGCTCGGAATCACCACGGCGGTATTCCTCAACGAGATCGGCGGACGGTTCGCGCGCTTCGTGCGCACGATCGCCGATGCGATGACCGCCCTTCCGTCGATCGTCGCCGGGCTGTTCGTCTATGCCGCGATCATCCAGCTCATCACCCACCAGCGTTCGGGATTTGCCGCCGCAATGGCGATCACGGTGATGATGTTGCCGATCGTGATCAGGGCAGCGGATGTCGTGCTGAGGCTGGTGCCGGGAAACCTCCGTGAGGCGTCCTACGCCCTCGGATCGACCCGCTGGAGCACCGTCTGGAACGTCGTGCTTCCGACGGCCAGGTCGGGCCTCGTGACCGCCGTCATCCTCGGAACGGCGCGGGGGATCGGCGAGACCTCTCCCGTTCTCCTGACCTCCGGCATCACGTCGGTGATGAATTTCAATCCCTTTTCCGGTCCGATGATCTCGCTTCCGCTGCAGGTGTTCGATTTCGTCAAGTCTCCGGAGCCGAACATGGTCGCGCGGGGATTCGGCACGGCGGCGGTCCTCCTGCTTCTCGTGGTCGCGCTGTTCACCGTCGCGCGTGTCATCGGCGGGCGGGGCCCCGGGCAACTCTCCGACGGTCAGCGCCGCCGACTCGCCGCAGCCTCCCTCGACGACCTCGCGCGGATGAGCCGCAGCACCACAAACCCTCACGCGACCGAGGTCGTCAACCAGAAGGAGACGTCACCGTGACGCCGCGAATCCGTCTTATCCGTGTCATCAGCATCCTGTTCGCTGCGGCGATCTTTCTCGGTGCGTCAGCCACAGCGGTACCCCAGACCGCGAGCGCAGTCACCTATTTCCCGATCAGCGGCACCGGGTCGACGTGGTCGCAGAACGCGCTGGACCAGTGGCGCCGAAATGTGGCGGCGAACTACGGCATGACGGTGAACTACTCGGGTTCCGGGTCATCGGCCGGACGGAAGGACTTCATCGCCGGCAATGTCGACTTCGCCGTGAGCGAGATTCCGTTCCAGGCGAAGCCGGAAGATAACTCCCCGGCGGAAGTCCCCACCCAGGGCTACGCCTACATGCCCATCGTCGCGGGTGGTACCGCCTTCATGTACAACCTGAAGATCGGCGGAAAGCGCGTCACCAACCTCCGGCTCGGCGGTGAGACGATCACGAAGATCTTCACCAACACGATCACCAACTGGAACGACCCGCAGATTCAGGCCGACAATCCCGGACTCGCGATGCCCGATAAGCCCATCGTGCCGGTCGTCCGTTCCGATGGGTCCGGCTCGACGGCCCAGTTCACGCTGTGGATGTCGAAGCAGTATTCGGCACTCTGGTCGGCGTTCTCGGGAAGGTCCGGCCTCACCTCTCAATACCCGGTGAAGGGATCGGCGAAGGCACAGAGCGGATCTCTCGGTGTAGCCGGTTACGTGAGCCAGGCTTACGGCGAGGGGGCGATCACCTACGTCGAATATTCGTATGCCCTGAAGTCGGGGTTTCCCGTCGCGAAGGTACTCAACGCTGCCGGCTACTACATAGAACCCACGGCGCCCTCGGTCGCGGTCGCCCTGCTACAGGCCGCTATCAACCCGACCGACCTGACACAGATCCTCGACGGCGTCTACAACAACGCCGACAAACGCACCTATCCGCTCTCCAGCTACTCGTACATGATCGTGCCGACGAACATCCCGGCGACCGGGAGCATCTTCACCCTCGCGAAAGGCAACACCCTCAGCACGTTCGCGAGCTACATGCTCTGCGAGGGCCAGCAGCAGGCTGCCGCACTCGGTTACTCTCCGCTTCCCCTCAACCTGGTGAAGGCCGGATTCACGCAGATCGCGCGCATCCCGGGATCGACGGCAACGAGCGGTGACCTGTCGAAGTGCAATAACCCGACCTTCGATGCAGCGAATCCGGCAAGCAATAAGCTTGCGACCACCGCGCCGCAGCCAGCGGCGTGTGACCAGAAAGGGCCGAACCAGTGCACCTCTGGCACGGCGGGCGCAGCGAAAACGCCCACTGACGTGAGCGGCAGCGGCTCCGGGGGGAAGTCGGCGGGGTCGAAAGCAACCGGGGTACTCGCCGGGTCTTCCGGCGCGTCGGGGACGGGACCGGATGCCGGCCTGGCCGGCGGAGCGCAGCTCGCGAGTTCCACAGGCTCCGGCGAGGCCGCGGTCTCATCACCTTTCACCGAGCCGGCGGCCCCATTCGGGGCGGGCCAGCTTCTCATGCTCGTCTCGGGGTTGCTCGTCGTGCTCGCGGTCGTGCTTCCGCCGGTGTTGCTGAAGTCTCTACGGGCTCGCGGATCGGGCAAAAACAGCTGACCTCGCCCTCCCGCTAACCGCTTCACCCGGTCGATTCGGCCGCTCCGGTGAGAGCGGTTTTCGGTGTGTGTATGCGCAAAATCGTGCCACGCCTGAGTGTCGGTTGCGCGGGCACCGTAGTTCCCGATCTGTTCATCGAGTCGACATGATCCGCCAATAATTTCATTTTCAACCCCCTCGCAGCCCGCTGAATTTTTTCTTGGAGTAAGCAGTGCATCCCTCCCCGCGAACCCGATCGCGAGCCACCTTGCGCACCTCGGTCGCCACCGGTCTTCTCGTCTCTCTCACGATCGCGATCGTCTCGACGGTCGGCTCGGGTGCGGCTCCGGCAGCAAACGCCAACACCTCCTCCGCCGTCACGATCACCGCCGCCGCTACTGACGCCGACATCGCCGACGCACCGCTTCCCGGCCTCGCGGTCACGCTCTCGCAGACCGCCAATCTGACCTCTCAGGGTCTGGTCGTCAGCTGGACCGGCGGCAAGCAGTCGACCCAGCCTGGAACAGACACCGGCGGCGAGAACTTCCTGCAGGTGATGCAGTGCTGGGGCGACGACCCCTCGATTCCCGCTGGACAGCCAGCCCAGCCGGACCGCACCACGTGCCAATTCGGTGGGTTTCTCACGCCAGGCGCACAACGTGACAACTTCGTCACCGACGAAGAGGTCGCGCCCCAGGACAAGCCGTACACCGCACCGGGGAGTACGTTCCCCAGCCAGACATATACCGCGATCACCTTCCGCCCGCCGGCGGGTAATCCCGTCGTCGGAGTGAAGGACAACCAGAAGGTCGACGGCGCCACTCTCGGCACCAATCCCTACTTCACCGGGTACACCTCTAACGAGGTCAAATGGGCAGGCTCCGGCTCGAACGGCGCCGGTTCGGTCAAGTTCGAGGTGCAGACCGCGCAGCAGTCGTCGGGAATCGACTGTGGGGCGGCCCTCAAAGCCGCGGACGGCACGGCGAGCGGAAAGTCGTGCTGGATCGTGGTCGTGCCCCGCGGCACCGCCGACGTAGGCGAAACCCACATCATCCACTCCGGACTCTTCTGGGATGCCTGGAAGCACCGCCTCGCGTTTCGCGTCGGGTTCAAGCCGCTCGGCGTGAACTGTCCGATCGGCGCCGCCGAGAAGCAGATCGCCGGGAGCGAACTCGTCGCCGGTGCTGTCGCTTCCTGGCAACCGAGCCTCTGCGGCGCGGAAGGCGGCTCGATCTTCACCAACAGCACGGGCTCCGAGAGCGACGCGCTGGTCGCGGCGAACGACCCTGGCACACCGGCTGCTCTTGCCCTGACATCGAGACCTCTCGACACCTCGGGCGGCCTCAGCGATTCGATCACCTACGCCCCCATCGCCGTGTCGGGCATCTCGATCGCGTTCGCCATCGATCGGCAGCCGAGAGTGTCGGCATCCACGCCGGTTTCCGTCGTCGCCAACTCGAATCAGGCCTTCACCTCTCTCAAACTGACACCGCGTCTCATCGCGAAACTTTTGACGAATTCGTATCTCGATTCCCTGCCCGGCGACAAAAAGGATGTCAACTACAACGGTCCACACGACCCGGGCCACAACGCGCGTAATCTCACCACCGACCCGGACTTCCTCGCGATCAATGATCTCGAATGGCGCTATGAGGCACTGACCGGTCCGTCTCTCGCGGATCTGCTCGTGCCGCAGGGGCGCTCGGATGTCGCCTACCAGCTGTGGCGCTACCTGCTCGCCGATCCCGACGCCAAAGCGTTCCTGGCCGGAACCCCCGATAAATGGGGAATGATCGTCAATCCGTGGAATTCGACGGATGCGGCCAAGAATCCGAACCACATCGCCGCCGTCTTTCCCGCCGAGAACTTTCCCAAATCAGACCCGATGGAGCTGCCGGCAACGAGATCGGTCGACGGCAGCACGGTGACGTCCGGACCGGTGAACCTCGTCTCCTGGCGGCCATACACCAGCAATCTGGATACGAGCGGCTATCTGACCCTCCGCGGTGACGGGCAGATACTCGGCCCCTGGGACGTGACGAGACAGCCGCCGGCGTACATCAAGGCACTGCGCGCGAACCCCGGTTTTCAGACCGTTCTCGGCCTCACCGACACCGCTTCGGCGGCAAAGTACCAGATCATCTCCGCCTCCCTCCTCAACGAGGCCGGATATTACGTTTCGCCGACGACCGACGCGATGTCGGCGGCCGCCGCGGCGATGACACCGACCGCTAGCCAAAAGCAGGTCTACGAATTCGACCCGGCCGGCACATCGGCGAAAGCGGCGCAGACCGCCTATCCGCTGACGATGCCGGTCTACGCGGCGACGAATCCGGCGCAGAACGATGCAGCGACACGGGCGAGCTACGCAGCGTTCATCACCTTCGCCGCGACGACCGGGCAGACCCCCGGCGCCGGGGCGGGGCAACTGCCGGAAGGCTATGCCCCGCTGCCGGTCGGCTGGCGCACAGCGACGATCGATGCCGCGGCAGCGATCGCTGCCGGTGTACCGGCAGCGTCGAAGGACGGGAGCGCCGTCGACCAACCGGCCAGCGTCGACTCGGGCTTCGGCGGCTCGAGCGGGCTCGGCGATACAGGAGCCGGCACGACACCGGCCGCAACCACATCGAGCCCGACTGCCACCGGAGCCATCGCAGAAAGCCTGATGGGTGCAAAGACACCCAAGGATCCCGACACTGGCGGCATGGCATCGATTGTTCCGCTCAGCCTGCTCGGCGGGCTTGCCTCGGCCGGAATCGTTCCGCTCATCGCCCGCATCAGAAGAAGGCTCTGATGCTCACAGATCTTGTTCTCGTGACCTCCGCCGATCACATCGGAGGTCGCACCAAGCCGAAAGTTCCGGGCCTGCCGGATGTTCGGAATCCCCCTCGAAAGGAAACGAAGTGAAGAACATCAAGACAGCTGCCATCTGCGCAGTCGTCGGCGTCGCTCTTGCGGGTGTCGCTATCGCAGCACCGGCTTCGGCCGATCCGGTATCCAACAGCTTCTCGCTGGTTGGATCCGACACTCTCCAGGACGTGTCGAACGCCCTCGTCAACGGAACCGGAATCAGCGGCGCCAACGTGCGGGTCGTCGCATCTACGGGGCCGTCGGTCGGATCGTTCGATGCTTTCGGCTCTGGCACGATCCAGACCAAGTCGGGCGGCATCTACTTCGGCCGTCCCTCCGGATCCGGAGACGGCGTGAAGGCGCTCAGCAGGTCGATCGATGGGGCCTCCTATACGAACGCCAGCGGAATCACGACCCCGTCGATCTCCGGCCAGGTCGACATCGCCCGTTCCTCGAGCGGTCCCGGCACGAAGGCGAACACCAGCGGGGTGCTCGCCTACGTTCCCTTCGGTCGTGACGCGGTCACCTATGCGTTCAACGGCACGGCTGCGACCATCGGTGGCATCACGACGGCTCAGCTCACGCAGATCTACTCCTGCGTTTCCGGCGCCAACGTGGTCAACGGCGTCACCGTACAGCCGCTGCTCCCACAGGCCGGTTCCGGCACCCGCAAGTTCTTCCTCGGTGCGCTCGGCGTCACGGACAACCTGGCTCTCGCCAACTGCGTCACGAACAACGGGGCGAACCCGGGCTACGCGGCCATCAACGAGAACGACGGAACCGCTCTCACCGCCGTCGGCATGATCGCCCCGTTCTCGGTGGCGAGCTACGTTGCCCAGAACAATCAGGCCGCCCCTGACCGCACCGGTCCCGTCGACCTCGGTGCGCCTTTCGGCGTCGCCCCCTACAGCGGGTCAGGCCTCACCGTCACCCCGAACACGGCCTACTACTCCAACACCACATGGGGTCGCGACACCTACATGGTCGTGGAGTACGCCCGCATCGATAGCTCGAATGCGAAGTTCGACCAGGCGCTCACCGACCTCGTCAACCCCGGTAAGGCGAAGAGCCTGACCAACTTCAGTTCCGGCCCGACCACGGCGGGTGCGGCGAAGTCGAAGTTCGGCTTCCTCGTTCCGTCGAGCACCACCATCATCCGTGCAGACGCTTCATAACAACCAACTCCTCACCACCCTGAAAGGATCCACAATGTTCAGAAACAAGAAGACCCGCATCGCCCTCATCGGCGCGGCCGTGTTGGCGATAGTCGCTGGTGCCTCCATCGCATCGGCAGCGGTCGCCGCCTCTCAGCCCAACGGTTCCGATGCTCCCGTTTATCTCGGAGACAGCCTTTCCAACGCGCTGGTACCCGCGGGCACGACCTTCGACTACACGGGTGACTATTTCGGGTTCAACGACCCGTCGAATGTGGCCGCTCCCTATGTCTGCCCGGTCGACGCGAGCGCTTCCGTCGTGTTCGTCGCGCCGAAGGGCCAGGAGCACACGATGTCATCGTGGCTCGGTATCGGAGGGTCGCTGTTCACTCCGTCATCCTCGAAAAACGTCTCTCAGTTCGACACCTCGCTCTATTCCAAGGCCGGCAACAACTACGCCTCGGTCAGGAGCAACGGTGGCGACTACAGCGTCGGCCTCGCCTGCACCATCAACAACGGTGTGAAGCTCGCCTCCGCCGGAATCTGGTATACGACGATCCACGTGACGGCAGGGACCGGCGCCTACACGGTCGACCAGCCCACCGTCCCAGGACCGACGCCGACCCCGACACCCACCACGCCGCCGAACGGTTCGGCGAACCTCACCCTCAAGGCGACTACCGCGGCCGCCCAGGACGGCGTTCTCAGCCTCACGGCACCGACCAACTCGACCGTACTGATCGGCAGCCCCGTCGTTGACCCGACGACGCACCTGTCGACCTCGACCGGAAAGCTCGGAAACCTCACGGTTTCCGACGGACGAGTGCTCACGCACAAGGGTTGGAACCTGACCACTTCGGTGACGGACTTCGCCCTCGAGACGGACGCCAC
>JAYVNU010000022.1:0-7533 GCA_043758345.1 Lacisediminihabitans sp. | reverse complement strand
GGGCGACGTCGATGGTGACGAGCAGGTCGTCGGCCGATCCCTCGAACAGGGCATCGGGGAGGTGCACGTCGTGCTGTTCGATCGGCTCGTCGGTGACGGTGAGATCACTGATGCGATCGAGGCGGAAGGTGCGCACCGCTCCGCGAAGGTGGCACCAGCCGCGCAGATACCAGTCGGCATCCACCGATTCGATCCGCAGCGGATCCACCCGACGGCGTTCGCGTTCCCCCCGGGAGTTGAGATAGTCGAGTTGCAGCTGCGTTCCGGCAGAGACGGACTGGCGGATGAGCGCGAGGGTCGCATCGGATTCGCTGTGCTCAACGGCGAGTTGGCTCGGTATCGCCGAGGCCCCACGCGACAACTTGGTCATCAGCGTCGCGATCGCGGCGTGGTCGGCGTTCTCCGGCAGAGCGGAAAGGTACTGGAGACCGGCAATCAGTGCCGCCGCCTCCCGGCCGGAGAATCGGGGGGCGTCGTCGATCGCCACGAGATTGGTCAGCACGATCTGGTCGTTCTCTTCGAAGTCGTCCCAGGCGAGATCGAAGAGGTCGCCATGCTGATACTGCCCGGTCTCGCCGGGAATGCCGGAGACGGCGATCAGCTCGACCGAGTCCCGGACGACCTGGGGCTTCACGTCGAAATGATCGGCCGCATCCTGAACGCTGATGCGCTCATGCTCCATCAGGAACGGCACGAGGGAGAGAAGAAAGGCCAATTTGTCTTGCGCCTGCATCGGAACATGCTTGTCAGCCATCGAGCGCTCCTTCCGTTGAAGGATCCGCAAACTCTGCCGGCAGATCGGCCGAGTGTTCTGCGGACGAGGCGAGCAACCGCGTCCGCACTGCGGCGCGGAGCACCGGGGGCGAGACCACCAGCACCTCGGGCCCGTACCCCGCGAGCTCGTCGGCGAAGATGTTGGCGTCGGAATAGTGCAGGCGGAGTGCTCCGTTTGGGAGCAGCTGCGTGCCTCGGCGCTTGACGAGACGAGCCGCGGCATCCGATTCTGGCACCACCTCGACCTCGGCTGCATGGGAGTTCCAGACCTCGTCGAGCTCCGCGAGAGCCCGTGCGGTCTGGTCGCCGCGCGGGGCGGCGAACGTGGCTCCCGTCGTAGTGATCTGGCCGACGATTCTTCGCAGCAGAAAGGTCTTCGTGATCTCGGTGCCGGGCTCCAGCGCGTGCAGGTGCCAGCGGCCCTGGTGCTGCACGAGAGCGAGCGGGGCGACCTCGCGCACGCGAGACTCCGCCTCCCCCGGCTTGAGGTAGGCGAACCGCACGACGGCGTTTCGCTCGAGAGCGGCCCTCAGCGGCTCGAATGCCGCATCGCGCACACGCACGCGGGGCGCGTATCCGAGCACCGGATCGTCGGTAACGAGCCCGAGCCCTTTGAGCTTTATGACCGCGCGGCGGGATTCTGCGGACAGCGACCCCTCGCGCCAGACGAGAGCCGCGAGGTTGAGGAGGGTGGTCTCCTCGGCCGAGAAGGTGATGTCACTCGGCAACTCGTACGCTCCGCGCGGGATTCGGTAGCGCAGGTTCTGGTTGTTACCGGGCTGGCCGGGGCTGTCGACCGTCTCGAGCGGCACGCCGAGGTCACGGATGTCGTCTTTGTCCCGTTCGAATTGTCGCTCGAGATTCGCGTTGTCGCCCGCGGTTCGATACCGCTGGCGGTAGCCCTGCACCGTCGACAGGATCTCGTTCTTGGTGAGGCCGGTCTCGGTCGCGAGAAGGGCGAGCACGAGACTGAACAGTCGCTCCTCGACGGGAACCTTGGCGATGGGTGCTGACACGAGAGAGATCCTGGCTAGAAGGGAGACACTCGGCCTGTGTCGGTGGGTGTCCGGCCTCGCAAGACGGCCGGGAATTCGTTACTGGGCGATCCCCAGAATATCGACAACGTAGAGCACTGTCTGCCCCGCCGGCGCGGTTCCGCTGCCATCGGATGTCGCGGCGATCGATGCGGGAAGCGAAACGAGCACCTGCGAACCGACCCGCTGACCGACGAGACCGCGGGTGAGGCCAGCCGAGACCGTTGCTGCGCCGGGCTGCAAGACGGATGCCTGGCCGAGCTTCCAGGTCGAATCGAAGACAACGTGTTTGCCCGACCAACTGGCGCCGGTGTACTGCACCACGACGTAGTGGTTGTTGACGACCTTTGCTCCGGTGCCTTTCTTCAGCACCTTCTCGACGAAGGAATTTGGTGGGGTCGTGGTCGGGAACGTGATCCCGGGGGTGCCGTTCGCGGTCGTGACGACCGCCGGCAGCGAGTCGTCGATCGACTGGCGGGCTCCGTTCGCCTTCGCGAGGAATACCCGCTCGACATCGATGACATAAACGAAGGAGTCGTTTGCGCGGATGCCGTTGGTCGCATCGGCCTTGCTGCTGTGGCCGTCTTTCGCCGAGGCTGCGACGACGATCCGCGAGCCGATTTGCGCGCACTCGAGTGCACGACTGACCGCGGGGAAGTCGGACTTTCCGGCGGTGATGAGGCTTCCGCCACCCGACTGGTACGCGGTCTTCTGCAGCACGGTGCCCGTTCGACCGTTGAGGATCGTGATGTCGATGACGACGGGCTGGCCGGCGATGATGGGCGCCCCGTGACCGGAGATGACGGTCGATTTCTGGGTGGTCTTCGCGTACAGCGGAGTCGGAAGTGCAACCTTCGGCGCTGTTCCGATCTTGCCGGGGGCCGTGACGACACTCGAGGCGTCGCCGGGGCCGACCGTCGGGCTGCAGCCGGCGACGGTGTTCGAGCCGGCGCACGCGGTCAGGCCGACAAGAAGGGCGAAGGCAGCAAAAACCGCCGTTGTCTTGCGCACGAATCCTCGTTTCAGGTGATGGTTCATAATTCTAGGGTCACCGACAGGTGCCCCGGATCGAACCGTGGGGTCACGGAAGCGCGTCAGGAGCGCTCGCACTGATCGCCGCCTCAGCGGCCGTCGTCGCCGCACGTGCCGTTCGCCGGAGGCTCTTCGCCGTCGAGGTGCGCTCGCCGAGGGCGCCGGGCGTCCAGGCCTCGACATCCTCGTCGGAGAAGTCGGTCTTCGACGGTCGACGTTTCAGCTGGGGGACGATCGTATCCGGAGCGAGCCGTCTGGCGGTGAGAAGGAAGCCGGTGTGGGCGACCATCCGGTGATCGGGGCGCACGGCGAGGCCCTCGACGTGCCACCCGCGCACCATCGTCTCCGAGGAATCCGGATCGGTGAACATGCCCGTCGCTCGAACGGCCTCGGCGACCCGGGAGAGCTGGGTGACAGTGGCGATGTAACAGAGCACCACCCCCCCGGACGTGAGCGCGTCGGCGACGACGTCGAGGCATTCCCAGGGTGCAAGCATGTCGAGCACTACGCGGTCGACCGTTCCGGCTTCGACAGCAGTCGGCAACGACTCGACGAGATCGCCGATCGTCACGGTCCAGTTGTCCGGTTCCGCTCCGAGGAAGGTCACGACGTTGGCCTTCGCGACGGTGGCGAATTCCTCGCGTCGCTCGAACGAGGTGAGCGAGCCGGTCGGCCCGATCCCGCGCAGCAGCCAGAGACTGAGCGCACCGGAACCGACGCCGGCCTCGACGACCGTGGCGCCCGGGAAGATGTCGCCGAGGCTGAGGATCTGCGCGGCATCCTTCGGGTAGACGATCGCGGCACCCCTCGGCATCGACATGACGAAGTCGCCGAGCAACGGACGGAGGGCAAGGTACTCGTCGCCGTTCGTCGCGGTCACCACCGAGGCATCCGGGAGTCCGATCAGCGAGTCGTGCTCCACCATTCCTCGGTGGGTATGGAAGACCTGGCCGGTCTCGAGGGTGATGGTGTTGAGGCGCCCCTTCGGACCGGTGAGCTGCACACGGTCGCCGGCACGGAACGCACCGCTCTGGCGTCGTTCAGCGCTCACGGGCGTGCCGCCTTCGTCGCGGTGAACACCGAGCGGATCTGGTCGACCGAGGTTCCCTCGAGGGTCGGCCAGATCGTGTACCCGAGCCCGTGTGACAGCGGCGAGTGGAGCGGTACGCCGATCGAGACGGCACCGGATGCGACGGCCGCCGCCAGCCCGGTGGTCGAATCCTCGATCGCCACGCAGTTCTCCGCGTCGACGCCGAGCAGCTCGGCGGCCTTCAGATACGGCTCCGGATGCGGCTTGCTATGGGTGACATCGTCTCCGGCAACGATGTGGTCGAACCCGACGAAGGGAACGAAGGAGACGATGTACTCGGCCATGCGACGCACGGACATCGTGACGAGTGCGGTGGGCACATCCGCTTCCCGAAGCGACTGCAACAGCTCCTTCGCCCCCGGACGCCAGGGCAGCGACACCTTCACGCGCTCCATCACGCGATCGGTCAGCAGCGCGACGATCTCGTCGGGCGACAGGTCGACCCCCCTCGCCTGCAGCACATCGGCCGCGTGCCAGAGGCCGGATCCGACAAGGGTGAGCCCGTCTTCGTGAGTCCAGATTCCGCCGAAGGAGTGCACGAGGATCGACTGTTCTTCGAGCCAGTACGGCTCAGTGTCGACGAGGGTGCCGTCCATGTCCCACAGGACTGCTGCCGGTTCGAGTTCGGTCACGGAATCCGAGTTTAGACGGGGAGGGGTTCTATTCTTGACGGAGGGCATCGGGCCAGAGGGGCACCGAGGCCATAGGAGCTGAATGTCTGAGTCGGGAATCTTCACGGGGCGGATGCTCGTCGTCGCCTTCGAGGGCTGGAATGATGCAGGTGAAGCTGCGAGTGGAGCGGTGACGACGCTCAAAGACCTGCTCGAGCTCTCCCCCATCGCGGAGATCGACTCGGAGAAGTACTTCGATTACCAGTTCAATCGGCCGACCGTCTCCGTCGACGAGGACGGCAATCGCCTCCTCACCTGGCCGACCGTCGCGACCTACGGGCCGGCGGCGCTCGCGACCGACCGAGATAGTCGCGGTGAGGGCGGGGAGCACGATGGGGCGAGCCACGCCGTCGGCGATAACTCGTCCAACATCTACCTCCTGCTCGGAACCGAGCCCTCACGCAACTGGCGGAGCTTCACCGACGAGATCATGGCGACCATCCGCGAGTCACGGATCACCGGGATCGTCTTCCTCGGCGCGATGCTCGCCGATGTTCCGCACACGAGGCCGATCTCTGTGTTCGTCGGAAGTGAGAACGAGGAGGTGCGAGCCGCGCTCGGCGTCGAACGCTCGTCCTACGAGGGCCCGGTCGGAATCCTCTCGGTGCTCGGCGACGCCGCAGAGAAGGCGGGGATCCCCACTGTGTCGATCTGGGCATCCGTGCCCCACTACGTTCACAATGCCCCGTCTCCGAAGGCGACGCTTGCCATCATCGACAAGCTCGAGGAGATCATCGACATCGTGATCCCGCGCGGGGAACTCGTCGACGAGTCGGCGGCCTGGGAGAACGGCATCGATGTGCTGGCGGGCGAAGACGAGGAGATGGCGACCTACATCGCCCAGCTGGAGCAGGCCCGTGACACCGTCGATTCCCCCGAGGCGAGCGGCGAGGCCATAGCGCAGGAGTTCGAGCGCTACCTCCGCCGCCGTGACGGAAAAGCGGGCGGTAATTCAGGCCAAGGCCCGTCGTCCCCTCCCGGGCCTCCCGGTTCAGACGACTGGCGCCCGAAAGACTGACCCTGCCCTCCTATCGAGTGACGATGACGATCGGCGCGCCCGCCGCCGGAGTTTGCCCTGAGCAGGTGCTTCCGGGTGCGGCAGCGGCCATTCGCAGGGTCGCGATCGTCGAGGCGAGCGATCTGGCGGTCGTGAGTGGATCGGCCAGGGTCACCGTTCGCTTCACCGGCGACGACGACCCGCACGCGAACCGGGTGGCGCTGCACGGCATCGAGGGCACGAAACTGCTGGCGGGAGTGCTGACCTGGCGGGTGACCCGCCGTGACGGTGGGCATTGGAATCCGGTCGCGCCAGCCTAGAAGTAATGCGCACACGCTCCAGCTCGAGCACGCCGGGATCGGTTTCCGCTCCCCCACCAACCAGATTGACATCACAACCCCTGCCGGTCGGTGAGTTCCGCTTTCTCAAACGCCCCCTAATAGCCCGTGCTCGCCTCGGGGGGTTCCAGGCCGCGAATGATTCGAGTGCACTTTGTCAAACTCGACCCGGGGGTTGTGGTGTTTCCGTGCACGTCACAAGCCAGTGTCGGCATCCCACCAGTGTCGGCATCCCACCAGCGTCGGTCTCAGGTCTCAGGTCTCGAGCAGCCGGATGCCGAGAAGCGCATCGATCGCCACGATGTCGGCGGTCGTGGCGGCGTTATCATCGGCGATCCACTCGTCGATGTCCCGCACGGCTCCCGGCGTGTCGAGATCCTGCGAGAGGATGCGCCTCAGCCGCGCGGTGAGCGTGTCGTCGGTTTCGAAGGGTGCCGAGAAAACGGCCGGTTCGGTCGCGCTGACCGCCCACGTCGTCCAGGTCGCGAGGCGGACAGCCGCCGCCTCGAGGTGACGTGTGGCCCACTCCCAATCCGATCGGTAGTGCTCGGAGAGCAGCGCCAGTCGGATCAGCCGGGGATCCGTTCCGGCCGCGACCAGGGTCGACACGAGCACGAGGTTGCCGAGCGACTTGCTCATCTTCTCGCCCTCGAACGCGACCATGCCGGCATGAGCGTAGATGTCGGCGAGTGGCTCCCCCGTGAGTGCCGCCGCGTGGCCGGCGCTGTATTCGTGATGCGGAAAGATCAGATCGGAGCCCCCTCCGTTGACCGTGATCGGCGACGGGAGGTAGTTGAGCGCGATGACCGAACACTCGATGTGCCAGCCGGGGCGACCGCGTCCGAGCACGGTGTCCCATGACGGCTCGCCTTCGCGCTCCGATCTCCAGAGCAGCGGGTCGAGGGCGTCTCGTTTGCCGACACGGTCCGGGTCGCCTCCGCGAGCCGCGCTCAGTTCGAGCATCTCCACCCGGTCGAGGCGACTCTCCTGCCCGAGAAACCACGGTGAGGAGTCGGCCGACGAATCGAAGTAGAGGTCCTGGTCCGCATTCTCGCTGTCTACCGGGTAGGCGATACCGCGCGTCAGCAGATCATGGGCGGCGGCGGCGATCTCCCCGACCACCTCGGTCACCGCGACGTAATGATCGGGGGGAAGGATGCGGAGGCTCTGCATATCGGAGCGGAAGAGCTCGGTCTGCGCGGTGGCCAACTCGCGCCAGTCGGTGCCGTCACGCGTCGCGCGCTCGAGCAGCGGGTCATCCACGTCCGTCGTGTTCTGCACGTAGCGCACCTGAACCCCGGCGTCGAGCCAGAGCCGGATGAGGGTGTCGAATCCGAGGAAGGTCGCGGCATGTCCGACGTGAGTCGCGTCGTAGGGAGTGATCCCGCAGACATAGAGGCTCGCGACCGGTGACGACTCGCCCGGTGCTACAGCGGGCGTGGCTTCGCGAACAGTCTGGGTCGAAGAATCGTAGACGCTCGGAAGTGGTCCGAATCCGGCGAGTCGCGGAACGTCGGGACGGGTCCAGGCTTTCACTCCATGAGTCTAAGCGAGGCGGGAGGCTGCCCTACGCCGCCGCTGACCAAGCTCGGTGTAG
>JAYVNU010000021.1:0-2390 GCA_043758345.1 Lacisediminihabitans sp. | reverse complement strand
TGCCGTCGACATCCGCGGCACTGAGTTTGCCCTTGCCGCGCAGGTTCTTGAAGGTATCCGCGAGGCGGTCAGTGAGGTTTCCGAAGGTGGCCATTGTGGAGATAGTTTAACCCGCGATCACGAGGGATCGCGTCTGGTGGATGCTTCGCTGGCGGATGCCCGCCCTAGGCTCGCCCCATGCGATTCGGAATCTCGATCCTGCCCCAGCAACCCTGGGCCTCGGCGAAGAGGCACTGGGCCCGAGCGGAGGAACTCGGCTTCGATCACGCCTGGACCTACGATCACCTGTCCTGGCGCACGCTCGCGGACGAGCCGTGGGGCGCGACCATCCCGACCCTCACCGCCGCGGCTACGGTGACCTCGCGCATCCGCCTCGGTACCTTCGTGTCGTCGCCGAACTTTCGGCATCCGGTGACCTTCGCCAAGGATGTCGCGACGGTGGACGATATCGCCGACGGCCGATTCCTACTCGGCATCGGTTCGGGAGGCACCGGCTTCGACGCTTTCGTGCTCGGCCAGCCCGAGCTGACAGCGCGGCAACGCCATGACCGTTTCGCCGAATTTGTGGAGCAGCTCGACGGGCTGCTTCGCTTCGAGCACGATGGGCCGATCTCCTTCGCCGGCGACTGGTTCACGACCCACGAGGCGCGCATGGTCGGGGTGCCAGCGCAACTGCCGCGAGTTCCCTTCGTGATCGCGGCGAATGGACCGAAGGGGCTCGATCTCGTGGCGCGGTTCGGCCAGGGCTGGGTGAGCACGGGAAGGGACGGCGTCACCGGGGAAGAGTGGTGGCAATCTGTCGCGACACTTGCCGGGCGGCTGGATGACGCGGCTGAGCGCCACGGACGGGACTCGGCGTCCATTAATCGGTACCTGTCGATCGACTCTGGCGGACAGTTCGCATTGCAGAGCGTCAGCAGGTTCGAGGAAATCGTGGGGCGGGCGGCTGCGCTCGGGTTCACGGATGTCATCGCCCACTGGCCGCGCGAGGGTGGCATCTACGCCGGCTCGGAGTCCGTGCTCGATGAGGTGGCGGGGTTACTGCCGGGGTTGCGCTGAGGCACCGGGCAGGAATCACCGGTGCTCGATGGCTCGGGCCGCGCGCCCGTGAATGACACTCGCGCCCGAAGGTTTGGCCGCGAGTGTCACTCGTGAGCGCAGAGGTTCAGCGCAGAGCTGCGCGGCAGTTGGGGCACCTAGGCTGCAAGCATGCCCGACTCCCCAGTTCGCACGGTTCCGCTCGGCTCCACCGGCATCGAGGTCACCGAGTTCTTCTTCGGCGGCGCAGCCATCGGAGGCATCGGATCCGCGCCATCCCGAATTGGCCTCGGTATGAAGACCGATGAGGCGCTTGAGCGGCTCGACGAAGCCTACGAGGTCGGCATCCGGGTGCTCGATACCGCCAATTCATTCGCGGGCGGCGAGAGCGAACGCGTGATCGGCCGCTGGCGCGAGGAGCGCGAGCGGGCCGACGTGCTCGTCTCGACGAAGGTCGGCAATGTGGTCGAGCGCGGCCAGGAGACGGTCTCGCTTGCCGCGGATCACATCGAACGGCAACTCGCCCTCAGCCGGTCGCGCCTCGGCTCGGTCGACCTGTATCTCGCCCACGGATTCGACGAGCGCACGCCGCTCGAGGAGACGATCACCGCGTTCGCCGCGGCCATCGAGACCGAGCAGATCCGGGCCTGGGGGTGCTCCACCGGTTCGGTGCGTGAGGTCGAGGCCTGGTTGCTCGCTGCGGACCGCGCGGGGCTGTCGCGACCGGCCTGGGTGCAGTCCGAGCTGAGTCTCGTCGCGCGCTCGGTGGAGCGGGATCTGCTGCCACTGCTCGCCGAGGAGGGCATCGGATTCGTGGCGTACTCGCCGCTGGCCGGGGGAATCCTCTCCGGACGGTATCTCACTGACGATCCCGAGGAGCTTCCCGATCCTGCTGCGGGCAGCCGGTTGGCGCTCTCGCCCGCGATGTACGCCCCAGCGTTCACGCTGCCGAACCTGGCCAGGGTCGCGGCCCTCGAGAGTCTTGCGCGGGAACGTGACGTGGGCATCCCGGCCCTCGCACTGGCCTGGCTGCGTCGGCATCCACAGGTCACGGCCACGATCGTGTCCCCGCGTCGCACCGAGCAGTGGGACTCGGTAATGGATGCCGCGTCGGTGGACTTCGACGACGCGCTCGCCGAGCAGGTGGCGGCGCTGTTCGACTGAACAACCGCGGAACACCTCCGCCTTGGGAAACGCGAGAGGTTTGCACCGAAGCAAGAGTCGGGTGGTCACAGAATCTTGGAGCCACGAGACTTCTTGTGCTTGACGAGCTGGTTGGGGCTTGTCCCCTCTCCCCTATCGATGCACGCGCTGGTAGGGAACGTCGAACTGCACAGGTGATCTCGTCACTG
>JAYVNU010000020.1:0-7552 GCA_043758345.1 Lacisediminihabitans sp. | reverse complement strand
TCGTTCGGATCTTCTGCAGACGCTCGGCCGCGAAGACTCCGAACTGGGCGGTGAACGACGAGGAGACCAGCACCAGGGTGTTGACGAGTGCGTAGGGCACATTCAGGTGTGGAGTTTCTGCGGACCATAACCCAGGAGAGGTCGAGCGGAGGGTGAAGTAGATTGCGAAAAGACCGGCGAAGAACATCACCTCGCTGCCGAGCCAGACGATCGTCCCGACCGCGACGACGCTCGGTCTGTTGACGACGGGAGCGGCGAGTGGGCGAGAGACTGAGGTACTGGTCACTCTTCTATTATGGTCGGTTTCGCGGGGAGTTTTTGTCATTCGGACTGGGAGTCGGCCTCCGTGAGAGCAGTAATCGGCGGTATCGCTAGGATCGCCTTCATGGCATCAGACCTCACCTGGCCCGCTGTTCTCAGCGCTCTCCTAGCCGGCGAAGATCTCTCAATCAGTGAAGCATCATGGGCCATGCAGCAGATCATGCGCGGTGAGGCGACGGCTGCTCAACTGGCGGGCTTTCTCGTCGCTCTTCGGGCGAAAGGGGAGACCGTCGACGAGATCGTCGGGTTCCGGGATGCGATCCTCGAAAACTCGCTCGCACTTCCCGTCGATCCGATGGCGCTCGACATCGTGGGCACCGGAGGCGATCGGTTCGGAACGGTGAACGTGTCGACGATGGCATCGATCGTCGCGGCGGCATCCGGGGTTCCCATCGTCAAGCACGGCAACCGTGCGGCGACTTCTGCGTCCGGATCCTCCGATGTGCTCGGAGCGCTGGGGATTAATCTGGACCTGCAGCCGGATCGGGTCGCCGAGGTGCTCGGGGAGACCGGGATCACCTTCGCGTTCGCCGCACTCTTCCACCCCGGATTCCGTCACGCCGCCACCGTTCGACGGGAGCTGGGCATCCCGACGGTCTTCAACTTCCTCGGCCCGCTCTGCAACCCGGCACGCTGCGACGCGAACGCCGTCGGAGTAGCGAGCCTCGACAAGGTTCCGCTCATCGTGGGCGTCTTTCGAACGCGTGGCGCGACGGCCCTCGTCTTCCGCGGCGATGACGGGCTCGACGAGCTGACGACCACCGGGCACAGCCATATCTGGGAGGTGTCGCGCGGATCGGTGACTGAACACGACCTCGACCCGTTCGACCTCGGAATCGCCCGCGCCGAGATCTCGGCTCTTCTCGGCGGGGATGCAGAGCACAACGCCGCCGTCGCGCGGGCTGTATTCGCCGGTGAGCCCGGACCGGTGAGAGACATCGTGCTGCTGAACGCGGCGGCCGGCCTCGCCGCGTTCGACCTCGCGCAGGATCCCTCGCAACTGCAGTTGCCGATCGTCGACCGTTTCGCGGCCAAGCTGACGGTCGTCGCCGAGGCCATTGATTCCGGCGCGGCGGCGCGCACTCTCACCGCGTGGGCCGCGGCGACCCATCGCTGAGGGCGCTGAAGTGACCGACCCAGCCCTACGCCTGCGTGCGCGCCGTGCCGACCTCACGGGCCAGCGTGAGTCGCTCGCCGAGGAGTTGGCGGGCATCCGTTCGGCGAAGGGCGAATCGTCGGCGGATGACGAGCACGATCCAGAAGGCTCGACCCTCTCGTCGGACTGGTCGAGAATCAGCGGGCTCGAGGCCGGCATCTCGGCGCAGGAGGTCGAAGTGATCCACGCTCTCGATCGTCTGGCGGCGGGAACCTACGGCCTCTGCGAGAACTGTGGACGACCGATCGGCGCCCAGCGCCTCGAGGCTCGCCCGGCGGCATCCCGCTGCATCCAGTGCGCGAGGTGACGTCAGTCGCTCGCTACGGCTTTTCGGTCGATCGCTGACACGCTGTCGATGCCGGCGAGCCCGAGCACGATGTCGAACTCCGCGATGATGTTGCGGAGGACCTCGTATGCGCCGGCGCTTCCCGCGATGGCGAGGCCGTACGTGTAGGCGCGCCCCACGCAGACTGCGGTCGCGCCGAGCGCGAGAGCGACGAACATGTCGGCGCCCGAGCGCACACCGCTGTCGAAGATTACCGGAATCGCCCCTGCTACTCGCTCGACGATCGGTGGTAGGGCGTCGAGTGAGCCGATCGCACCGTCGATCTGGCGGCCGGCGTGGTTGGACACGATGATGCCGTCGATACCCTCGTCGACGGCGTGACCGGCGTCATCCGCGTGCTGGATTCCCTTGAGAACGATCGGCAGGCTGGTGCGTTCGCGCAGGAAGGCGAGATCGCTCCAGGTGAGGGTGGAGCGTGAGAACACGTCGAGGAAGGTGTCGACGGATGCCCGTGGCAGCGGTGATCGCAGATTGTCGAAGAATCGCCCAGGGTGGTTGCGGGTCATGTCGATGAGCGTGCGGATCGTCGCCGGGGTGATCCGCGGGCGCTCACCCGAGGACTTCGTGCGACCGTCAACCAGTCGGCGGAAGACCGGATCACTCGTGTACTGGGCGATGCCGAGGCCGTGCGCGAACGGCAGGTAGCCGAGGTCGAGGTCGCGCGGGCGCCAGCCGAGCATGTGCGTGTCGAGGGTGACGACGATCGCGGAGGCGCCGGCATCCTCTGCCCGTCCGACGAGACTCTCGACCAGGTCGTCGGATGTCGACCAGTAGAGCTGGTACCACCATGGCGCGCCGCCCATTGCCCTGGCGGTCTGCTCCATGGGAACGGATGCCTGGGTCGAGAAGATGTAGGGAACGCCGAGTCTGCCGGCTGCGCGCGCGACGCCGGTGTCGGCATCCGGATGGACGAGTCCAAGCACGCCGACCGGAGCGGCGAGCAGCGGGCTCGGGTAGCGCTGGCCGAACAGCTCGACCGAGAGGTCGCGGGCGCCGACATCGCGCAGCACCCGAGGCACGATGCGCCAGCGGTCGAGCGCCCGACGGTTCGCGGTGACTGTCGACTCTTTTCCGGCGGATCCGGCGACGTAAGCCCACGCCTGCCGTGACATCGCCCGCTTCGCCGCGGCCTCGAGGGCGGACCAGCTCGTCGGGACGGTCGGCCTTCGTCCCGTCGCACCGTTACGGAAGACGGCGGACTGCGCGGCACGCCCGAAACCGCCGGTCACGTTTTCTGGCACTGGGGACTCCTTCGTCCGGGGTGTGCGGGTTACAGGGCCACGAGCACGACCGCCGAACCCTGGCCGCCGCCGCCGCAGATGCCTGCGGCGCCCACCGATCCGCTGCCGAGCGCCTCGAGGCGGCGGGCGAGGTGACCGACGATCCGGGCCCCGGAGGCTCCGATCGGATGCCCGAGGGCGATCGCTCCGCCGTTCGCGTTGACGATCTGCGGGTCGATGCCGAGCTTGCGGGTGGAATGCACCGAGACCGCCGCGAATGCCTCGTTGATCTCGACCGCGGCGAGGTCTGCGGTCGTGTAGTCGGTCTTCGCCAGCGCCGCAGAGATGGCGTTCGACGGCTGGGCGTGGAGCGAGACGTCCGGGCCGGCGACGAACGCGTGCGCGACGATCTTCGCGAGGCCGTGGATGCCGGCGGCGGCCGCGGCCGACTCGCTCATCAGGATGACGGCGGCAGCGCCATCCGTGATCTGGGACGAGTTTCCGGCGGTGATAGTTCCGGCACCGCCGAAGGCCGCACGGAGGGTTCCGAGCGTGTCCGTTGTGGTCTCGGCACGCAGGCCGTCATCGATGCTGATGACTGTGTCTCCCTTGCGCCCGGTGATGGTGACCGGCTCGATCTCGCCGGCGAGGAACTCCGCCCCTGCGGCGAGTTTCGCGTGCGAGCCCGCAGCCCAGGCATCCTGCTCGGCTCGTCCCATTGCGAGTTCGGTGTTGCCATCCTCGGTCGAGGCTCCCATCGAGCGGTGTTCGAATGCATCGGTGAGTCCGTCGTGGTCGAGCGTGTCGATGAACTCGATGGAGCCGTACTTCTTGCCAGCGCGCGCCGACCATGCGTGCGGCGCGAGCGACATCGACTCCTGCCCGGCGGCGACGACGATGTCGGCTTCACCGGCGTCGATCATGCGCGCGCCAGCGACGATCGCTTCCATTCCGGAGAGACAGACGGCGTTGAGGGTGAGCGCCGGAACGGTGAGCGGGATGCCGCTGGCGACAGCCGACTGCCTGGCGGGGTTCTGCCCGGCGCCGCCCTGCAGCACTTGGCCGGCGAAGACCTGCTGCACCTGGTTCGGGGAGACTCCGGCCTTGGCCAGGGCTGCGGCGATCGCGTATCCGCCGAGCGCGGTGCCGGGGATCGAGGCGAACACCCCATTGAAACGTACGAACGGGGTGCGGGCGTATCCGACGATGACGGCGCTCATGAGAGTGCTCCTTTGCAACGAGAAAGGCGGTGATGACGGCGCGATCGAGGGGTGGACCGCACACCATCCGAGAGTACTGCGCTGCGCCGGGGAACAGCAGGAGGGCGTAGGCGGCGAAGCGAGCGCGCGGATGTCGGCCGCCCGGTCTAGCGTGAGAGACACGAATACCTGCTCGGCAAGCAAAGGACATCGTCATGACAACGCTGATTGATCGACCGCTCACCGCCCTTGTTGTCATCGATGTGCAAAACGGGGTGGTCGCCGAGGCGTACCAGCGCGACACCGTTATAGCCAACATCGGTGCACTCGTCGACAGGGCTCGCGAGGGCGGAGTGCCCATCGTCTGGGTGCAGCACTCCGACGAAGAGCTCGAGGAGGGAAGCGAGGCGTGGCGCTACGTTTCCGAACTGGAGCGCCGCGAATCTGAACCTTTGGTGCCGAAACACTTCGGTGACTCCTTCGAGGGCACCGATCTGGAAGAGGTGCTGGCAGACAGGGGTGTCGGGCGCCTCATCGTGACGGGTGCGCAGACGGATGCCTGCATCCGGTCGACCATCCACGGTGCGTTCGCTCGCGGCTATGACGTGACACTCGTCGGTGACGCTCACACGACCGAAGACCACAGTGCCTGGGATGCTCCTCCGCCCGACAGGGTGATCGCCCACACAAACCTCTACTGGCGCTACGAGACGGCGCCGGGCCGCACGGCGGGTGTCGTGAACACGGCAGACGTGAGCTTCGATGTCTGAAGATCCGGAGGGTGGTCCGAAACAGCTCTGGGAGTCGCAGGGCGTCGACGCCGAGATGATGCCCCTCATCACGGAGCCCGAGATCATCGCGCGCGCGTACATCGATGCGGTCGGAGCCCACAAACTGGAGCGCCTCGAAACACTCTTTGACGAGTCGCTCGTCGCCACTTTTGCAGGCGGACGATTCGATAAGGGGGAGTGGATCGTGGCACTTCGGCGACTTTTGCCGGTGCTCATGCGCAATGACATCCGCGAAGTTTTCGTTGCCGGGTCGAGGGTCTGTGTCAGCTACGACTTCGTGACCGACACACCGGCCGGCTCGGTGGCCTGTATCGAGCTGATTTCTGTCGATCGGGGGCGCATCACAGAGATCGAACTCATTCTCGACCGGGTCGCGTTTTCTCCTGTCGGGATCGCTCTGAAAGAACGTCGCGTCTGATCTGGCCGAAACTGATGTTCCACGCTGGGGTGGAATCGTCGGTCTTGACAGAATCTCAGGACTGCGTTGTGCTTTGTCCACGCTCAAGCGGGGGACAGACCCATGGCATCATCGTCGCGCATCCCTCCACCGTCAGGGCACTGTGCGACTTGATGTCCGCTGTAACGCGATCTGGCCGATCAGCCCTTGGACGGATTACGGCGCGTCGACATGCGTGAATGGCGGTTTGACCGTCGTCAACTCTCATCCGTGCTGCGCCGCATCGACAACGGTCTGGGTTCAACACGCCTGATCCGAGAAGTCCGATGTGAGCCAGCCAGTCGATTCGCAACCACGCCAGTCGAGGGAACAGGATCCGGCGACGGCATTCCGGAAACCGTGTCACGCAGTCGGCTCCCACACGAAACCGTCCGGGTCTGTGGACCCGCCGAGGTGGCTGCCCAGCACGAGGCGGTGTGAACCCGTGCCATCGGGGGAGACGCCGACATCCTTTGCGAGAGCGCGCCGACTGCAAAGGCCCAGGTAAAGGCTCAGGCTGATAAGACTTGAGGGCATCGCGAACTCGACGTGTTTGCCAAAGCTCCTGCCGACGGAGAGGCCCCGCTCGACAGAGAACCGCTCGACAGAGAACCGCCTGCGGCCGCCACATCGGCGGCCGCAGAGGGAAGCACGATCTGATCGACTTCTTTCGCCGCTGCCCCGGTCTCTTTATTCGCGGCTAACGCTACTTTCCGAATCGTTCCGCCAGGGGCTTGCACAAAACCGCCTCATCCTCATGACGACTTCTCGACCGGCTTCACGACGGTCGCGCCGGATTCGATTGCGGCGCCGGTCAGTGCCCTGACGGTGGAGGGCTGCGCCACGCCCTGACAGTGGAAGGCTGCGCCACGGTAAGTGATGCGCTGAAACGACGGAATCCGGATGTCGCAGCATCCGAACGTCGCAGCTTCAGCCGCACGCCCAGACCGAAGGCGCTGGCGTAGAAGCTCTCCGCTTCGGCGACCTCGGTTGCTTCGATGGTGATGCTCTCGATCGGGGTCAGGGTCTTTCCCCGTCTGTGAGACGGTAGTGACGCATCATCAGGCAGCGGGTGCCTGAGCGACACGGACGGTGTTCTCGAACGGATCGCGGAAAGAACAGTCCGGCGGACCCCGAGCCTGATCCATAGGCTCCCGAAGAACCTCGGCGCCGGACGCGTTTACACGCTCGAACGTCGCCGCAGGCGCATGCGAGCCAAGCGCGAGGGGAGGGGGGCGAGGTGCTGCTGACCGTGCTGTCGGTTTCCGCGGCAGGCCACTCGGCGCGAACACAGGCGGACGACAATACCGATCAGTCCACATGGCGAACGCAGGTGCAGCGAAACACTCTCACCTCTCTGCTGTCGGAGCTGTCTTTCGTCATCCCGCTCGGCATCTCAGCGATCCAACCTGCTCAGCGGTTGCTTCCGGGGGTGAAGCCGTTGACCACCATCAGGGCCATCGGGCTGGTCGTCCTGGTCACGGTCGTTGTCATCTCGAACGTCGCCCGCGCGGGGGTGCAGCTGGCCCCGCCAATGTGCGGGAAACCCGAAACCCGCGTCCGGATCCCCTGGCCGTTCGGGTTGACTTTAATCTCTCTCGACGGCGTCGCGATGCCGGCCGACCAGTCGCCCGAGAATCCCATGGGGGAGGACTGGGGCAGACTCGTTGCCGCGTACGCCGCAACGAGGACGTTCCAGCGCGTGTTGCACGATACGTCGGGGGAGGGGATCGAGGTGAGTAATAACGGGCGGCCGGCGGCGATCATCATTCCCATTGGTGGCGACGAAGTGGACGGCCTGATTCATCGCGGCGAGGCTCGCTCGGCTCGGGCGGGCACCGATACCCTGCTGGCGATCAGACGCGTCGTGTCCACGACAGGGTCGCAGGACTTGATCGAGGACAGCCGCGGCCAGTGGTGAACACCCGGTACCTGGACACTTCGCCACCATGAAATTGCTTGTCGAAGAGTCTGAGTCCGCTGCGCTGCTGAGCGAGTTGACCACTGGGCGCCATCGTCTTGTGGCGTCATGGCTGCTGCACACCGAACTGCAGTGCGCGGCTGGCAGGCATTCGGCAGTCCT
>JAYVNU010000019.1:0-7584 GCA_043758345.1 Lacisediminihabitans sp. | reverse complement strand
CGTAGGTCAGCGCCCGAGCGCCCCACACCTCCGGCCAGTACAGCGGCGGTGCGCCGTCGAGCACACCCTGCGCGTGCCGACCACCCACCCAGAGCAGGAACTCGTCACCCTCGTTGCCCCCGGAGAGGAGAGATGCCGCCCTTTGCACCACCGTCGGCTCGCCATACCGGGCGACGGCCTGCGCGATGCGGTCGGAGGGCGAATCGTCAATGGGCACTGGCGTCTCAGGTGCGTTGTTCACAGCACCAACGCTAGCGCGGAGCCCGAGGGTCACTCACCCGACGATTGTCAGCACGATCAGCGCGACGTTGAGCGCCACCACGAGCACCACCACCAGCCCGAGCGTCAGACGGATGAAGCGGCCGTTCGCCTGCTCGCCCATCAGCGCGCGATCGTTCGTCAGTCTGAGGAGCGGGATGAGGGCGAACGGGATGCCGAAACTCAGGAAGACCTGGCTTGCGACGAGAGCGGCCGTCGGATCGACCCCGATCCCGAGGATGACCAGCGCGGGTACGAGTGTCACGAGCCGACGGACGAAAACGGGGATGCGGCGCTTCAGCAGTCCTGCCATGACCGTCGCGCCGGCGTAGCTTCCGACCGACGTCGAGGCGAGCCCAGACGCGAGCAGTCCGATTGCGAAGACGAGCGCGATCCCCGGACCGAGGGTCGCCGCGATGGCGGCGTGCGCGCCATCGATCGTGCTGGTACCGCTGAGGTGCCCGAGGTTGACGGCGGCGAGCAGCAGCATCCCGACGTTGACGAGGCCGGCGAGGGTGAGCGCGATACCGACGTCCCATTTGGTCGCCCTCAACAGGTGGAGCCGGCCGGCCGCCCCCTTTGCCATTCCGTGTCGATCGCGCGCAAGCGCCGAGTGCACGTAGATCGCATGCGGCATCACGGTCGCCCCGAGCATGCTGGCCGCGAGCACGACGGAGTCGGGGCCGGCGAACCGCGGCACAAGCCCGTTGAGCACCTGGAGGCCGTCGGGAGGGGTGATGAAGAGGCCGGCAAGGAACCCGATGGCGACGATCGCGAGCAGGCCGACGATCACCGATTCGAACGGCCGCTGACCGAAACGGCTCTGCAGGCCGAGGAGGCCCATTGATACCCCACCGACGATGACCCCGCCGACGATGAGGGGAAGCTGGAAGAGCAGCCCGAGGGCGATCGCCCCGCCGATCACCTCGGCGAGGTCCGTCGCGCCAGCGACGATCTCGGCCTGCACCCAGAACAGGAGCCGTGGCTTCCGACGGAGGCGATCGCCGAGCAGCTCCGGCAGAGTGCGCCCGGTGACGATCCCGAGCTTGGCCGACTGGTATTGCACGAGCGCGGCCATCACGCTGGCCGCGACGAGCACCCAGACGAGCAGATAGCCGTATCGGGATCCGCCGGTGAGGTTGGCGGCGACGTTGCCGGGATCGACGTAGGCGATCGCGGCGACGAAAGCGGGGCCAAGGAGCAGCAGTGGCCTCGCGAATTTCACCCGATCAGCCGCTCACGAACGATCGGCATGATCGCGTCGAAGGCGAGACTGCGATGACTCACGGCGTTCTTCTCATCGGCGCTGAGCTCTGCCGCAGACATGCTGTAGCCTGCGGGCTTGAAGATCGGGTCGTATCCGAATCCGCCACCACCGGCCGGTTCGTCGAGCACCGTGCCCGCCCAGACACCGAGCTCGACATGTTCGAAACCGTCGGGAAGCACGAGCGCCGCAGCGCACAGGAATTGCGCGCGCCGGTCATCCGATCCGGTCAGATTCTTCAGCAGGAGGCGCAGATTGTCGCCGTCGTCACGCGTTCCGGCATACCGCGCCGAGTGGATGCCCGGGTGCCCGTCGAGCGCGAAGACCGCGATCCCGGAGTCGTCGGCGATCGCCGCGAGCCCGGTGTGCGCGGCAGCGGCCCGCGCCTTGATCAGGGCGTTCGCCTCGAACGTCTCGCCGTCTTCCACCGGCTCCGGCCCGTCGTAGCCGACGATCTCGATACCGTCGAGCCTCGCCCCGAGGATGCGTCGAAGCTCGTCGACCTTGTGCGCGTTGTGCGTCGCGAGAACGAGCTTCATCCCTAGAGGTTACCCGGCGAGCGAAGCGACCTGGAGCTTCGTCAGGTCGGCTGCTCCCCCGAGCGCGAGATCGAGCAGGGAGTCGAGTTCGGCCCGGTCGAACGGAGCGCCTTCGGCTGTTCCCTGCACCTCGACGAACAGGCCGCGACCGGTGACGACGACGTTCATGTCGGTCTCGGCGCGCACGTCTTCGGTGTAGGCGAGGTCGAGCATCGGCGTTCCATCGATGATGCCGACGGAGACCGCGGCGACGCTGTCGATGAGCGGCTTCGAGTTCTGGCCGATGAATTTCTTCGAGCGCCCCCACTCGAGAGCATCGGCGAGCGCGACGTACGCGCCGGTGATGGCCGCGGTGCGGGTTCCGCCATCGGCCTGCAGCACGTCGCAGTCGAGCACTATGGTGTTCTCCCCGAGGGCCTTCATGTCGACGACCGCGCGAAGGGAACGCCCGACCAGTCTGGAGATCTCGTGGGTTCGGCCGCCGATCTTGCCCTTGACCGACTCCCGATCCATCCGGTCGTTCGTCGAGCGTGGCAGCATCGAGTACTCGGCCGTGACCCAGCCGGTTCCTTTCCCTTTCAGCCAGCGCGGCACCCCGTTCGTGAACGACGCCGTGCAGAGCACCTTCGTGCGACCGAACGAGATGAGCGCCGAACCCTCGGCCTGCTCGCTCCACCCGCGTTCGATTGTCACCTCGCGGAGCTGGTCGAGTTCGCGGCCGTCTGTGCGGGGTCCGGTCATGGGGTTTCGTCCTCTGGTAGATCGCCGTCCGCGGTTGCGGCGGGTTTCGGAAGGTGGATGACCCCGGTCTCGACCAGTTCGACGGTCGAGACCTCGGGGCCGAGGAAACGTCGTGCGAGCCGAAGGAAGGCGTCTCTGCTGTCACCCGTCGCTTCGAACCGGTGTTCGGAGGGCGAGGTGGCCGTGCGCTGGATGCCATGCTTCACGAGCATCCCATAGACATCCGACGACGTCTCCTGTGCGCTCGAGACGAGCGTCACGTTCTCGCCCATGACGTACTGGATGGCGGCCGACATGAGCGGATAGTGCGTGCAGCCGAGCACCAGCGTGTCGATGCCGGCCTCGCGAAGCGGCGAGAGGTAGCTCTCGGCATCCGCGAAGAGGGCATCGCCGCTCGTCACGCCCGATTCGACGAAGTCGACGAATGACGGGCAGGCCGCGGTGAACAGCGCGAGGTCGGGCGCTGCGGCGAAGGCGTCGTTGTAGGCGTTGGACGCGATCGTCCCGACCGTCCCGATCACCCCGACCCTCTTGTTTCGGGTCTGGCGAACGGCGGCGCGCACCGCGGGCTGGATCACCTCGACAACCGGGAGGCCGAGGCCGACCGTGTAGCGCTCGCGGGCATCCCGCAGCATGGCGGACGAGGCGGTGTTGCACGCGATCACAAGTATCTTGACGCCCTGTGCCACCATGTCGTCGAGCACCTCGAGGGTATAGCGGCGCACGTCGGCGATCGGCTTCGGCCCGTAGGGAGAATGCGCGGTGTCGCCGACGTAAAGGACCGATTCGTTCGGCAACTGGTCGATGATTGCCCGTGCGACGGTGAGTCCCCCGACGCCCGAGTCGAAGATCCCAATCGGTGCGTCGTTCACGAGAGTCGACTTTACCGTTGATCTCCTGACCAGCAGATCGCCGGGGTCAGAGCCCGTCGCGCTGCCGCTCCTGCTCGACGACGGCCTCACGATCCGCCAGCCTGCGCAGCCCGGCGAGTGGCTGGGCCATGCGGTGATTGCCGCGGAGCTTCGGCTCGGCCCGGTCGAGGAATGCCCAGTATCCGGCGGTGACCGGGCACGCGTCGGGGCCGAGCCGCACCTTCGGGTTGAAGCGGCACCCGCCGCAGTAGTCCGACATCCGATTGATGTAGGCGCCCCCGGACGCGTAGGGCTTCGTCGCGACTATGCCGCCATCGGCATGCAGCGACATTCCGACCACGTTCGCCGGCATCACCCACGGGGTGCCATCCACGAACATGTTGACGAACCAGTCATTCATCTGACGCGGCTCCCAGCCGCGCTGCAGCGCCCAGTTTCCGAGCACCATCAGCCTCTGGATGTGGTGCGCCCAGCCATGGTCGTGCACATCACCGACGGTCTTGCTGAGGCAGTTCGCGTCGATCGTGCTTCCGTCGAGTTCCGTCAGTTGCCTGGGGATCGCGGATGTCGCGTTCAGCTCATTCTTCTCAACGAACGACTCGCCGAGCTGCCAGTAAAGGTGCCAGACCCAGTCCCGCCAGCCGGCGATCTGCCGCACCACACCCTCGACGCTGGCGAGCGGGGCGTTGCCCTTCGTGTGCTCGGCGACCACTCTGTCGACGACCGTTCTCGGGTCGAGCAGACCGAGATTCAACGGAGCGCTCAACAACGAGTGCGACATCGTCCAGTCGTTCGTGAGGATCGCATCCTCGAACGGTCCGAAGTCGCCGAGGCGCGTCTCGATGAAGTCGTCGAGCGCATATTCTGCCTCCGCGGCCGTCGCCGCGAACCGTCGCGGCCTATCGGCTCCGACCAGGCGGATGCTGCCCTCGGCCGACCAGCGATCGAGATCCTCGCGCACCCCGGCGTCGATGTCGTCTTCCGTCGGCCACCACGGATCGGGAAGTCCGAGCGACACCGCGTTCTTCGGCGGGGGCTGCCGATTGTCGTGATCGAAGTTGAACTTGCCGCCGACGGGGGCGTCACTCTCCATCAGGATGCCGGTGCGCACCCGCATCGCCCGGTAGAAGTCTTCCATAATCGGGCGACCCTTCCGACCGGCCCACCAGGTCGCGAATTCCTCTTCGCTCGTGACGAATCCGCGGCTGGGCAGCACCTCGGCACCGATCCGGCGCACGTATCTCCGCGCGGCGTACGACGTCGGATCGATCACCTCGAGGTCCGTTCTTCCGGCGACGACATCCGCATATCGTTCGACCTGATGGAACTCGACACGGTCGCCGAGCTCTGCGGCGCGGTGCCGCATCGCCGAGAGCAGTAGGTGCGCCTTCGCGCGATGCATTGGCGCCCGCGCGAAGGCGGAGCGCGCCTCGATCAGCAGCATCCGTCCGCCGTCGTCGAATTGGTCACCGAGTTGCCCGGCGAAGATCCAGCGGGTGCGGGTCATCGGTCCTCCGCGGTGCATGGTACTCGCGCTCGGTAGGGTTGGCGAATGACCAGTTCGTTACTGACCGATCGTTACGAACTCACGATGCTGGATGCCGCTATCCGCTCCGGCACCTTCGAACGCGAGTGCGTCTTCGAGGTCTTCGCCCGGCAGCTTCCGGGCGGTCGCCGGTATGGGATTGTCGCCGGCACGGGCCGCCTGCTCGATCTGATCGCGGACTTCCGGTTTACGGATGCCGAACTCGCCTGGCTGAGGGACAATGGCATCGTCACCCAGCCGACCATCGACTGGCTGGCGGATTACCGCTTCTCGGGCACCATCAGCGGTTATCGGGAGGGTGAGCTCTATTTCCCAGGCTCCCCCATTCTTATCGTCGACGGCACGTTCGCCGAGGCCGTCATCCTCGAGACGCTCGTGCTGAGCGTTCTCAACTACGACAGTGCCGTGGCGAGCGCCGCAACCCGGATGGTCTCCGCTGCGAGTGGGCGCCCGCTCGCCGAGATGGGGTCCCGTCGCACCGGCGAGTGGAGCGCGGTCGCCGCTGCCCGCGCTGCCTACATCGCCGGGTTCGGGGCTACCTCCAACCTCGAAGCCGGGCGCTCGTGGGGCGTGCCGACCATGGGAACAGCCGCCCATGCCTTCACCCTTCTGCACGACTCCGAAGAGGATGCCTTCCGAGCCCAGGTCGATGCGCTCGGCCCCGATACGACCCTGCTGGTCGACACCTACGACGTCACGGCCGCTGTCGACCTCGCCGTGAAGATCGCCGGTACCGGCCTCGGTGCGGTGCGCATCGACAGCGGGGATCTCCCGGAGACGGTGGGCGCTGTGCGCAGGCAGCTCGACTCCCTCGGCGCGACCGGCACGAAGATCACGGTCACGAACGACCTCGACGAGTTCACGATCGCGGCCCTCCGAGCGGCGCCGGTCGACTCCTACGGCGTCGGAACCTCCGTCGTCACCGGCTCCGGCTCCCCCGCCGCCGGCATGGTCTACAAGCTGGTCGCACGCCGGGATGACGCCGGCGAGTGGGTCTCGGTCGCGAAACGATCACCGCAGAAGACGACGGTCGGCGGACGGAAGTTCCCCGTGCGCGAACTCGACGCCGATGGGATCGCGGCGGCGGAGGTCATTCACCTGGGGCGGCCGGAAAAGGCCGCCGCCCGCCATCGACCACTGCTCGTACCGCTGATCGAGAACGGCGTGATCGTCGAGAAGTACCGTGGTGCGGCCGGAACGTCCCTCGCGCGCCAACACCGGGCGGATGCCGTGGCCGAGTTGCCCCTGGAGGCGTTCCGTCTCGGCCGTGGCGATCCCGTCATCCCGACCCGCTACGAATAGCGCGGCCGCCGGCCAGGTCAGCGTGCCCGCCCCCTCTATGCCAGGCTGATCGTGCCGAATGGAGGGTATCGAGGGCACCGTAGACTGCCCATTTGGCGCAATCGGACGATGGAAGCGCCAGGAACTAGTTCTTCATCGCCTCGTAGATCTCTTTGCACTCCGGGCACACCGGGAACTTCTCCGGATCACGGCCGGGCGTCCACACTTTGCCGCAGAGCGCGATGACCGGATCCCCGCTCAGCGCCGACTCGAGGATCTTCTCCTTCTGCACGTAGTGCGAGTAGCGATCGTGATCGCCGTCTTCGACCTGCTGCTGCTCGATCAGTTCCTCAAGTTCACGATCGAGCGTGTCTGTGCCGCCGCCCTGCTCCGTATCTGGACTCATGTCACGATTTTACGCTGAGGATCGTGCTAGTTCCGCAGGGTGAAGGCGAGCAGTTCCGGCGCGCGTTTCGAGAAGATCGCGCCACCCCAGGCGACTCCCCCGGCGAACACCAGCAGCCCGAAGCCGATCCCGACGGGCAGTGCCCACTGCATCCACACCACCCCGTCGATCATGCCTCGCGCCGCGAAGTAGATCGGCGGTGTTGCGAACACGAGCGGCAGCACGAACGCCATCGACTGGATGAGTCCGGCTGAGGTTCCCGTGGCCTGAGGCTGGGAGAACGGGCTGTCTCCTGGCCGCACGGAGGCGTACGGGAATCTCGCCGAAATCACACTCGAGAGGCCGAGGCCGGAGAACAGGATGCAGAAACTCACCCCGAGCATCGACGGCACGATGCCGAGGTCCCCGTAGAGCGCCGAGAAGATGGGAGACCCGATGAGCACGAGCGGTATCCCGACGATCAATGCCGGAATGGTGCGCCCGAGGCGATCCGCCCAGCCGGCGGTGTTCGACGCGACATGGAGCCAGATCGCGCTGTTGTCGGACGCAACGTCATTGTGCACCGACCACGAGAGGAAGAGGCACATGACGGGGATCGGGATGAGGGCGAGCACATTCCACGGCACTCCGGCGACCGCGAGTACAACAGCAAACACGAGCGGCGCCGTCGGGACAGC
>JAYVNU010000018.1:0-7595 GCA_043758345.1 Lacisediminihabitans sp. | reverse complement strand
ATTCGGAAGTCACCTTCACCCCTGAGGAACTGCGGAAACTGGCAGTCTCGGCCGGCTCCCGCGAGGCCGATCCCGCACCGATGCACTTCCAGGTTCACAGGCTCTCCGCGCGGCTCAGTCCAGGTCTACTTGAAGCGATGGTTCAACGGTACGGTGCGGGCGAGAGCGCGACTTCACTCGCGGGCGAGTTCGGCGTTGCACCATCTGCGCTTCTCAGGCTATTCCGGCAACGGAGCATCCTCGTCGGCAACGGTTCGTCAAAACAGACCGTGAAGCAGTGATGGCGTGCGACTACGAGGCCGATATGACGATGGTCGAGATCGAAGCGAAACATAAGTTGTCGCACGGAGCGGTGTTACGCGCACTCCGGCGGGCTGGCGTAGAGATGCGGCCAAAGGGTCGACAGACGAAAGGGTCTGCTGCACATATAGGTGACACCGGGCAATGGCTTGATTGGTAGGCAGCCATCAGTTCCCGCAAGCGGGACCTCTTGCGGATACTCCCTCGCCGTTATTGACATCGACCCCTCTCGGCACCCGAGGGGTGCCCGTATAGGTGTCCCGTTAGGAATTCGCGCGCAGGTGCGTCACACGCAACAGGTTGGTTACGTCGGATCCGCCTCGCCGACGACCTCCGATCGGCCGCGGCGATCGACTTGAAGGAACGGTTCCTCCAGCCCCGGGCTCAGTGGGACGTTACCCCGTCTCATGTGCCAACTCATGTGCTACCGACCACGTAGCCACATGTACCTAGAGGCAATTGCCGAAAGGGCGACTCTCAGAGATCGCTGATTCTATGGGGCAGAACGCGTTTCCACGCTTGTACGCGCTCCGGGGAACTGGACAGTTGAAATCCCCCTTGGCAATAGGCGTCGGGAAGCTACCCCGCTCGTCCGCGGCGCCCGGGCGGGAGGAGTCCGCGGGTGCGTGCCTTTGTGATCCAGCCCTGCGCAGTGGAGAGGGCGACGCCGTTGATGTCAGCCATCGTCGCGGAGGGGTTCGGGTCCCCCTGCCCGGCGAGCCGGCCGTGCTGGAGGGCGACTACTTCGTAAAAGTCGGGGGTCTGTTTGGGGTCGCTGAGGGGCTGGAGCAGGTCGCGCTCGCTTACTTTGCGGCCGCTGGGCAGTTCGATCTTGCCGCCGGTGATGGTGCTGACGCGTTTCATAGCAAATAGGCGCTTGTTGATTGAGGCCTCGATACGGGCGGTCGGCAGTTCGCGGAGGAGCTGGCTGGTAATCGGGTCGCCGGGTCGCCACGGCAGGTAGATCACGCCGGTGATTCGCACCTCATCGGGGACCGCATATAGCTGGCGTTGTAGTCGAATAAGGACGCGCGTGCCAGTCGCCTTGTGCTCGATGTGACGCCAGCGCCCATCGATCGTCTCGTTCTGCTCGGAGTCGAGTTGCGCCTCGTTCTGGTCCTTGGTGATGACCTGGTCGTTGTAGGACAACACTCGGTCGATCTCGCTACTTGTGTCGTCTTGGCGCTCGGCGGCCGACCGCCTGGGCATATACCAGCCCGGAGGTAGGTCTGTCTCGACGAGTAGACCGTCGGGGGACTGGTCAACTGGTGGGGGCGGGGGCATACCGAGAGTCTAGCGAAACCAAAGGGTCATCTCATGTAGTTGCTGTTATGCGCGCGATAAGGTGTAACGTCATGCACCAGCGAAAATCTGAGGTGAGTCAATGAGGAAAACGGCCGTGGCGGAGACTACCGATCTTCTGCTCCGCACAGAGGAAGTCGCAAAGTGGCTCGCCGTATCCAAGTCGACGCTCGTGCGTTGGAGGCAGTCCGGCCAAGGGCCGGAGGTTTACTGGCTCGCTGACGGCGTTCCGCGTTATCGAGCATCCGATGTCGAGCGGTGGCTCATCGGGCGGTCGGCTGCTCGGCCGCGTCCGCCGCATAGAGGAGTAGCGCATGCCGACTCGTCGTGGTGATAAGTGGGAGGGGCGTCTTAAACTCGTCGGCCGGGTCGTCAAAATCCGGCGCTTCGACACCAAGCGCGCGGCAGTCGAGTGGGAGCGCCGTCAGCGTGGCGCGTTCGAGGAGCACGGATACGACCCGACCTTGGGGAAGGTTGCCGTCGAGCATCTGCTGGAAGCGTGGCTTGAGCAGCGGGCGGGCCGGGTCAGCCGCACGACGCTGAACACAGACCGCTATCTGCTGCCGACGCCCGGCCAGCAGTCGGGCAGGACCAGCACCGTGGCGATCCTGCCGACATGGTTCCGCAAGCTCCATGTTGTGAAGGTCACAGGCAACGCCGTCGAGAAGTGGCAAGACGATCTGCTTGCCCGCGGCCTCGCGCCGACCTCGGTCAAGCGGCACCGCGAATCGCTCTCGTCGTTCTTCACGTGGTGCGTGTCCGAGGGGTACATCGCCTCTAACCCCGTGAAGTCGGCCACACCCCCGAAGGACCGCCGCGCACGCGAGCGGATGCGGCCGCTCCCGGCGCCCGAGCTGGATGAGGTGGTCGAGGTGGTCGCTGAGGTCAGTCCCGTCTACGCGGACCTCGTGCTCACGCTCGCGCGCACCGGCCTCCGATGGGGCGAGGCGCGGGCGATGCTCGTCCGTGACTGCTTTGAAGTGCCGATGCCTATGCTCTCGGTAGTTCGCAACCAGTCCGAAGGGGTGTCGGCGGCGCAGTCCCCGAAGTCGGGAAAGGGCCGCAGCGTTCCGCTGCCCGACGCGCTGCTGCCAGTGGTCCGCCGCTTCGCCGAAGGCAAGAGTCCGGACGACCTGCTGTCTACCCGGCCAGGCGGCGGGCAACTCCACCGCTCGATGTTCGTGCGGCAGACTAACTGGGCGACGGTCGGGCGCGGGCGCACCCTCCATGACCTGCGACACACAGCAGCCTGCGAGTGGATTCTCCAGGGGGTGCCGCTTACGACAGTGCAGGCATGGCTCGGTCACAGCTCCATCGAGATCACCGCCCGATATCTTCACCACCTCGGCGACTTCGCCGATCGCGCGGCCTTGCAACTCCTCAACGCCAACACCAACGCCCCAGCGCAGAGCAATAGGGGCAGGAAGCTGCCAGTTATCAAGGTCATCGGGCGGGCTGCGGCAGGCACCCCGGACCGCGACCGTGGTATCAGTCGATAGGCAGATGCTCAAGAACCCCAAAAGTCGGGGTGATTTCGGGGTGATTCGCTCAAAGCTGAAAGCGTTGCCGTTGTCGGCGGGAATGGAAAAACCCCTGGGATAACCAGGGGTTTCTCTTTGTCGGGGTAACAGGATTTGAACCTGCGACCTCTTCGTCCCGAACGAAGCGCGCTACCAAACTGCGCCACACCCCGATTGTTTCCAAACGATCGTCGCGATCATCCGGAGCCTCATAAAGAATAGCTGATATCGCGGGCCACCAGTGTCAACAGCACCGCTTCGGGAGGGCTGGCGAAGCGAACGGGGGCGTAGATGGATGTTCCGAGCCCAGCCGACACCTCGAGGAAAGCCGAGCGGCGGGCATGCTTCCAGGTGCTGAGGCCCCGAACCTGCTCGCGGGGGATGTCGCAGTTCGTGACGAGGGCACCGTAGCCGGGAACGCAGACCTGGCCGCCGTGAGTATGCCCGGAGAAGATGAGGTCGGCGCCCTGGGTGACGAAGTTGTCGAGCACGCGACGATACGGCGCGTGAGACAGGCCGATCGTCACCGGGTCGGGGCCGGATGGGTCATCCGCCCAGCCAACGTTCTCCCGCATGTCGTCCATTGCTCCCGGGATGCGCTCGAGGTGATCCCAGCCGATGTGAGCGTCGCCGACCCCCATGAATTCGAGCCGGGAGCCACGTATGCTCATCGCCCGCGCGGTGTTGGTGAGGTCGAGCCATCCGAGGCCGTCGAAGAATGCGTTGAGACGCGCCGTGTCGAGTCGCGGAGTCGCGTGGCGCACCTTCGACGGTCCGGTGAAGTACGTGAACGGATTTTTCGCGACCGGCGCGTGATAATCGTTCGAGCCGTGCACGAAGACGCCCGGTGTTCCGCGGAACGGCTCAAGGGCATACTCCACGCCGCGCAGGCCGTCCTCATGGCCGAGGTTGTCGCCGGTGTCGACGATCAGGTCTGGTTCGTAGACGGCGAGCCCGCGCACCCACTCCTGCTTGTCTCGCTGCCACGGTGCCATGTGGAGATCGCTCAGATGCAGCACGGTGAGGGGCCGGGCTCCCGGAGCGAGTGCGGGAACCGTCTCTCTCCTCAGGGTGAACCGGCTGCGTTCAACGAGGGTTCCCCAGGCGAGCGCGCCGAGCCCGGCGGCCGCCAGCGTCGCGACAGCGACACCGGCGACCCGGGTGGCCGGACTTGCTACTTCGGGCACAGGGCTCCCGGATCGAAGCTACCGAGTGCATCCACCATCGGCTTGCCGTAGACGGTCAGGGCGACACCATCTGTTTTGGACATCGAGACACCGGCACCGGGGCTCGTCGATTGCACCTTGCAGATATTGCCGGGAGTTCCCGCAATGTAGGCATATGACACCACTCCGGTTATTCCGGCGCTCGCGATGTCTGATTTCGCCTGCTGCTGCGATTCACCGGTTACGGGGATCATCGTCGTCGCGAGGGATCCGTCGCTCGTGGTCACCGTGACTGTCGTTCCGGTCGACGAGCGCGATCCGGCAGGAGGATCCGAGCTCACTACCCGTCCGACCGGAAGGGCCGACGCCGTCGTGCCACCGAGCGCGTAGGAGAACTTGAGGCTCTGCAGAAGCGACTGCGCGGTCGTCGTGGAGAGCCCGGTAAGCACCGGCACGACGGCACTGTTGCCGTTGTTGATATTGTCGGATGGCGCCGGGAACGGACCGCCCTTCAGGGCAGCTATCTGGTCGGCGGGCCTCATGACGGCCTTGAATATATTGAATCGCGCATAGCTCGCATATTGCTCGCGGGTGACCGGATTGACGAGCTGTCGGAGGCTCTGGTGGCCGACCGTGTTTCCGGTCCAGACGGCGGTCGAGATCTTCGTCGTCGTGCCGAGGATCCACACGCTCTCGGCCGTACCCGTCGTACCCGTCTTACCGGCGATCGGAACCCCGTCGCCTGGCGTACCCGGCCTCGAGGTACCGTTTTGGAAACTCGCCTGCATCGCGCTGGCGACACCGGCCGCGATGTCCGCGGTGAGCGCTTGCGTGCAGGTCTGCGTCTGGCCGCCGAGCTTCGCGCCATCCGGCCCGGTGACCTCGTCGACGATCTTGGGAACGCAGTACGTTCCCCCCGAGGCGACGGTCGCCCCCTCAGCCGCCACGGTGAGCGGCGCCATCGTATTCGACCCGATGATCGACTGGGGAGAAACGCCGAGGTCTCGGCCGGTCGCGGTGTGGGCCCCCATGCTGATCGCGGTATCGCGGATGCGGCAGAGGTCTGACGGCTTCTCGCCCATCGTCGTGAAGGCATTATTCACCGACTGGGCGAGCGCCGTCTTCACCGTCATTGAGCCGCTGAAGCCGCCCTGGTCGTTCTTGAGGAAGAAGGTGCTGCCCTGCACCTGCCCTGGATCGCACGAGGCTGCGAAGCTCGAGAATTTGAAGGTCTGCGGGGTCGACCCGTCGACGATGTCGTTGAGGCCATGACCCTCCTGCAGCCAGTTCGCCAAGTCGTAAACCTTGTAGGTCGACCCGACCGGGAACCCGGATGAGCCGCCCCAGGGCTTATCGGTGCTGTAGTTGATCGCGGTTGTGTCCGGGGCCGCCGGAGTGCCGTCGTCGAAGATCTTGCTCTGTGCCATCACGAGGATGCGGCCGGTGCCGACCTCGACAGTGTCGGCCGTTCCTCCGAGCGGGAGACGCTTGTCAGAGACCGGCACCTGCGTCGCCATGCTCTCCTGGGCGGCATTCTGCAGGTCGACATTGATGCTCGTATAGACCTTGTAGCCGCCCTTCTCCCAGTTGGTCTGACGTTCCGCCGCAGTTGCACCGAGCGCGCTGATGGCCGGGGGGAGACTAGCGAACTTGCCGGGGTCGACGGTGATCAGCTTCGTCACGTAGTCGCAGATGATTCGCGCGCTCGGGATCGGTCCGTTGAGGCAGCCACTGGTGACCGGGCTGATCTTCACTTCGCTCTCGATGGTGGTGGCGATAGCCGCATCGTGCTGGGCCTGCGTGATGTATCTCTCGGTCAGCATCGCGTCGAGGATCTGATCGCGGCGGATCTTGTTGCTCTTGTAGTACCTGGGGTTACCAAGATTTTGGATATTGGGGGACTGCACGATCGCGATCAGGCTCGCCGCCTGGGGAAGAGTCACGTCTTTCGCCGACACACTGAAGTACTGCTGCGATGCAGCCTCCACGCCGTAGGTAGTACGGCCCATACCGACGATATTGAGATATGCGACGAGAATCTGCTGCTTTGTGTATCTCTTGTCCAGGCCGATGGCGAGCTTCATCTCGCTGAGCTTTCGCGGGAGGGTCTGCTGCGTGGCGGCGATGTAGGCCGCCTTACTCTTCGCTTTGTCGGAGATCGCGAAGGCTTCCTGGACGCGGATGTTGCGCACCAACTGCATGTCTAGCGTCGATGACCCGGATTGGGTGGAACCGGCGTTGGCGTTACCGATCGCGGCACGGGCGACCGACGGCACGTCCACTCCACCGTGCTGGAAGAAGCGACGATCTTCCCCGGCGACCGCGCCATTCTTCAAGAATGGCGAGATATCAGCGTCGGCGACCTCTTGGCGGTTCTGCTTATAGGTG
This sequence comes from Lacisediminihabitans sp., assembly GCA_043758345.1. Taxonomy (GTDB): domain Bacteria; phylum Actinomycetota; class Actinomycetes; order Actinomycetales; family Microbacteriaceae; genus Lacisediminihabitans. The sequence continues at coordinate 919 of JAYVNU010000018.1, read as the reverse complement.
GTGCCGATCAGCACCGGCTGCCCGCCACTCAGCCCGTAGATCTGGTTGCGCTGCGACTGCGTGTCGATCTTGATGAACTCCGGCAGATTCTGGAATACGCCGATGCCGCTCTTCGCGGTAAGGCTCGTCACGGCGAGTGCCGGGGTCACCATCGCGGTGACGAGCACGCCCGCGATCACGCTGAAGCCGACAAGCCCGAGGATCGCTCCGAACACACCGATGGGCTTCGTTTTCTGGGCAGACATAGGATAGAGAGTAAGGGATGATCTCCCTTCCCAACCTGAACGGAAGCAGATATGTCCACGTGGGAGTACCTCACAACGCCGCTCATCGTTCATAACACGGCCGCCATCCTGAACAACTGGGGCTCCGAAGGTTGGGAGCTCGTGCAGGTCGTCACCGGGCCGGAAGGTGGCCTCGTCGCCTACCTCAAGCGCGAGAAGACGGGAGCGTCTGAATGAGCGCAGTGGATGCCCGGCTCACCGAACTCGGACTCACTCTCCCCACTGTCCCCGCCCCCGCCGGCGACTACGTCCCCGCCGTCGTCAGCGGCTCACTGGTCTTCACCGCCGGGCAACTGCCGATGGTCTCCGGGGCGCTCCGGGCCTCCGGAAAGGTCGGCGACACGGTCTCACCCGACGACGCGAAGGACTACGCGCGAACCTGTGCGCTGAACGCGCTCGCGGCTGCGGCATCCGTCATCGGATCGCTCGACCGGGTGGTACGCGTCGTGAAAGTCGTCGGATTCGTCGCATCCACTCCCGAGTTCACCGGCCAGCCCGGGGTCATCAACGGCGCGTCGGAGCTGCTTGGCGACATCTTCGGCGCGGCCGGAAAGCATGCCCGCAGCGCAGTGGGTGTCGCGGTGTTGCCGCTCGACTCGCCGGTCGAGGTCGAGCTGATTCTCGAGTTCGCGTAG
>JAYVNU010000017.1:0-7618 GCA_043758345.1 Lacisediminihabitans sp. | reverse complement strand
GCTCATCACGCTTCGCGATCGTGCCGAGATCAACGACACCACGCTTTGGACGGCGCAGACCCGATTCGATCGCGAGGCTCGGCGGCTGAGTCAGCCCGACGTCCTATAACAGCGTCGCCGCGAAGGCGTTCGCGGTAGCGAATTGCGGCACTCACCAGCAGCCCGCGGCCCGAACTCGCCGAGAAGCGCGTTGCCCCAGTGGCCAGACGTCGCAAAAATCACGAGTGGGCCCCGTCGGGCTCGAACCGACGACCCACGGATTAAAAGTCCGATGCTCTACCAACTGAGCTAGAGGCCCCTGTCAATAAACCTATCGGATCCGTGGCGTCGTTTAGGCTGGTCTGGATGACCGACGAGTTCCATAAGCCCACCCAGTATTCGGGCGACAAGTTCGACACCTTCGTCGGCGGTGAAGACCCCGCCCAGATCAGTCGCGTCGCCCACGAGACTGCCAACGCGCTGCTCAGCCGTGTGCGCGACAACCCCGAGAGTGAAATAGTCGACCGGCTTGTCGCATTCACCGACCAGAACGGCATCGACGCCGTCGCCGAACTGTGGGCCCGGGCCAGCCCGCGCAGTCTGCCCGGCGCGCTCTGGCGCATCTACCTTCTCCGCGCGCTGGTGCGCCAGGATGCGGTGGGCACCAGTTTTCTCTTCCAGCGCGGCAGCGAGATCGCCACCAGCATCGATCCGGTCGTCGCCGGAGCGACCACGCCGACCGGTCCGGACGAGATCACGACGCTCGCCGACCAGATCCTCCGCGGGCTGTTCGAGGGCGACTTCGCCGTCGCCCTCGAACGAGCCGCCGCGTTCTGTCGCATCACCGCGCTCGGCTGCACGAGTGTCGCGGATGACTCGGACGCGACATCCCCGGAACGTGCGTCCGAACTCACCACCCGCGCCCTGCGGCTCTCGGAGACAGCGTCGGAATTGACCTCCTGTGCTCGCCTCTGGCGTTCGGGAAATCTCGACTAGCAGCGAGTCCGGATGGTGCTGCGGGTACACTCTCTAATGGCTCGCAAGGGCCACCGCCGGGCCGCAGTAACCCCGGGCTCCACTATTAGCCGCTCCGAGCGGCCATGCGCCGAGAGGCGTTCTGCGGCTCGGCCTTCCTGTGCCTTGACGGCCCGCGCTCGGGCATAGGGCACCTGGAGAGCCGCGCCAGGAGTCCGTGCGTCCCGAATGCGGGTCGAGACCAATCTGTTACGAGGCGCCGTTCCGAATAGTAGTTGTGACCTACCCGAACGGTATGAAAGTCGAATCCTTTGGATCCGTGCTGTGAGGGCTGGACACGTCCAATTCAACACAGAACGGATGAACGACCGCAGCGGGAAGCTCTGATTCGGAATCGTGGAAATCACAAGAACAAGGAATGTTTGACATGCTTGAGCTTGTGCCCCGTAAGACCGACAGCAACCAGAACTTCGAGTCCGTGCAGTCGCCGCCATCCAAAGAAGAACTTCTCGGCCTCGTTGCCATCGGGGACCAGAAGGCTTTCGCCGCGCTGTACGACGAGATCTCCCCGAGAGTATTCGGGCTGATTCGTCGGCTGCTCGTGGACCACGCACAGTCGGAAGAGGTGACCCAGGAGGTCTTCCTCGAAATCTGGACGAACGCCACACGCTATGAGCCGAGCAAAGGCGGAGCATCCACCTGGATCCTGACCATGGCCCATAGAAGGGCCGTCGACAGGATCCGTGCATCACAGGCCGGCAGAGATCGGGATGTCAAAATCGGCATTCGGGACTACGTAGGCGAGTACGACAATGTTTCCGAAACAGTGGAATTAACCATCGAACACGAGCGGGTGAAGAAGGCAATGGCGCAGTTGACCGAACTGCAGCGCCAGGCCGTCACCCTTGCGTATTACGGCGGATATAGCCACAGTGAGGTAGCAGCAATGCTCAAGGTGCCGATTGGCACAGTGAAAACCAGATTGCGCGACGGGATGATCCGTCTGCGCGACGAGTTAGGAGTCGCATCATGACAAGTCGTGATGATCTACACCTGCTTGCTGGTGCGTATGCACTCGGAGCTCTCGACGAGCCCGAGCGAGTTGATTTCGAGAACTACCTGTTGACGTCTGAGGAGGCGAGAGTTGAAGTGGCCACCCTGACCGATACCGCTGTAATGCTCGGCCTCGCGACTCAGCCGATCACCCCTCCGCCCGCGCTCAAGGCGTCGCTGATGGCCAAGATCGCAGTAACGCCACAACTGTCCAGCTTCGACGAGATTTCCACTCCGTCCAACGTCGCATCCTTTGCGGATGCGCGCGCACTCCGAGCAGTCCACCGTCCGGTTTCGAAGGTCGAACGTCGGTGGTATACCCGCCCGGCCACCTTCCTTGTCGCCGCGGCAGCCGCCGTCGCCATCTTCATCGGTGGCAACGTCATCGGATCCGTCAACCACAACACCCAGATCGCGAAGCAGGCGTCGAGCTACACCGAGATCACCACGGCAGCCGATTCACAGCACGCCGAGAGGGCGATCACCGGGGGTGGGAAGGCTACGCTGGTCTGGTCGAACTCGCTCGGTCGCTCGGCGGTTGTTCTCGACAAGCTCGCGGTGTTGCCGTCTGACAAGACCTACGAGCTCTGGTACATCACTGGATCGGTCGCGAAGCCCGCGGGAACATTCGTCCCCTCGGACAGCGGCAAATCCACGCAGGTCCTTGAGGGCACCATGACCGCTGGCGACACCGTCGGAATCACGATCGAACCCGCCGGTGGCTCGAAGACACCGACGTCAGGAACGTTCATCTCCATTCCGACCGTCTGACGCCGACAGCAGGCGTCTGAAACTGGCAGCAAAGAAGGGCCGGACGTCGCGAGACGGCCGGCCCTTTCTCTCTCCCTGCGGCGCCCACCGCGAGGGGCATCGAGTTGGTCGCTACCCGAATTTCCCTGAGACGTAGTCTTCTGTGGCCTGCACGCTCGGCTTCGAGAAGATCGTGTTGGTGTCGTTGTACTCGATTAGCTTTCCGGGCTTGCCGGTCCCCGCGATATTGAAGAATGCGGTGCGGTCGGAGACACGGGATGCCTGCTGCATGTTGTGCGTCACGATCACGATCGTGTAGTCCTGCTTGAGCTCCTCGATGAGGTCCTCGATGGCGAGGGTCGAGATCGGGTCGAGGGCCGAGCACGGCTCGTCCATCAGCACGACATCGGGGGAGACGGCGATCGCGCGTGCGATGCAGAGCCGCTGCTGCTGGCCGCCGGAGAGCCCCATTCCGGGCTTGTCGAGGCGGTCCTTGACCTCGTTCCAGAGGTTCGCACCCTTCAGCGACTGCTCGACGAGGGCGTCGGCATCCGACTTCGGTAGCTTGCGGTTGTTGAGGGTCACACCGGCCAGCACGTTGTCGCGGATGGACATGGTGGGAAACGGGTTCGCCCGCTGGAAGACCATTCCGACCTGCCGACGCACGAGCACCGGGTCGACGCCGGGGCCGTAGAGGTTGTTGCCGTCGATCAGCACCTCGCCCTCGACGTAAGCGCCGGGGATGACCTCGTGCATGCGGTTGAGCGTGCGGAGGAAGGTGGATTTACCGCATCCGCTCGGGCCGATCAGGGCGGTGACGGTGCGAGGCTCGATGGTGATCGAGACGCCCTCCACGGCCAGAAAGTCTCCGTAGAAGACGTTGAGGTCGTGGACTTCGATGCGCTTTGACAAAGGGTGTCGTCTTTCGGTCGGGTTAGCGTGCGCCCTTGGGCGCGAACGTTCGGGCGATTATGCGAGCGATGATATTGAGGATGACGACTATCAGAACGAGCAGCAGCGCGGCACCCCAGGCGGACGCGATCGATGCCGCTTGATCCTGGCCAGGAAACTTATAGCCGACGTAGGCAAGCACCGGAAGAGTCTGCTGAGGCCCGAAAAACGGGTTGGAGTTGAAGTTGTCGGTGAAGCTCGCGGCCAGGAAGATCGGTGCGGTCTCACCGATGACACGGGCGATCGCGAGCATGACTCCGGTGATAATCCCCCCGATGGCCGTAGGTAACACGATGCGGATGATCGTCGAGAACCGGGAGACTCCGAGGGCGAAGGACGCCTCGCGGAGGTCATTCGGAACGAGCCGCAGCATCTCCTCGCAGGACCGCACGACGATCGGTATCATGAGCACCGACAGCGCGACGGATGCCGAGAAACCACTGAACGCCTTCGGGCCGACGAGGAGGCTGAACAGCGAGAAGGCGAACAGGCCGGCGACGATCGACGGGATACCGGTCATCACGTCGACGAGGAACGTCACGGTGCGCGCCATCCACTGCTGTGGTTGCGCGTATTCGACGAGGTAGACCGACGTGAGGATGCCGATCGGCACCGACATCAGCGCGGCGATCCCGGTGATCTCGAGCGTGCCGACGATGGCCTGGAGCGCTCCTGGCGTGGTCTTCACCTTGAGCGTGTTGGCGTCGAAGACCGCGCCGCCGGACTGCGTAATGAAGGTCCAATTGAGCTGCCCGATGCCCTGTGCGGTCACCGTGTAGAGGGTCGAGACGAGGGGGGCCATGGCCAGCAGGAATGCGATCGTCACGAGGCTGCGGATGACGCGATCGAGGGCCTTTCGGCGGTTCTCCGCGATCGTCGACAGCACGCCGAGCGCAATCAGATAGACGATCAGCGACAGGAAGATCCAGCCGCCGACATTAAAACCGGTGAGGAGCATGACGCCGCCCATCACGATGAGAGCGCCGGCGAGGACGTAGAACTCGACGAAGCGCGGGAGTTGCCCGGAGGTGAGCGAGTTGACGATCGGTCCCGGGCCCTGCTGGGCCGGCTGCCTGGCCTTCGAGCCAATGATGGCGGTCACGAGCGCTCCCCTCCGGTTTCTGCCGTGGGAATGACGCCCGCAACCTCTGTGGTCGCCATCGCCATCCCGATGCTGCGGTTGCGTTCGGCACGCGGCCCGCGGGGCTTCTTCGAACGCCCTGGGGCCGATCGCGCCACAATCGCGCGTGCGATGAAGTTGACCGCGAGCGAGACGACGAACAGCATCAAACCGGTGCCGACTAGCGCTGAACGCTGCAGTGTGGTCGCGATCGGAAAGTTGAGAGCGATGTTGGCCGCGATGGTCTGAGAATTCTGGCCCTCGGTGAGCATCCGGAGCGAGAAGCGGATCGACGGCGAGATTATCAGAGCGATGGCCATCGTCTCGCCGAGCGCACGGCCGAGTCCGAGCAGGATGGCACTCACCACTCCGGATCGCGCATACGGGAGCACCGCCAGTCGGATCATCTCCCATTTCGTCGCGCCGAGCGCAAGCGCCGCCTCTTCGTGGAGCCTCGGGGTCTGGAGGAAGATTTCCCGTGAGATCGAACTGATGATGGGCAGGATCATCACCGCGAGTACGACCCCGCCGGCGAGGATCGTCGACCCTGTGCTTGACGCCTGACCGGCGAAGATCGGGATGAATCCGAGGTGCTCGTTGAGCCAGACCGTGAGCGGGAGCAGCAGCGGCCGAATGACAATGATGCCCCAGAGGCCGAAGACGATCGACGGCACCGCGGCGAGGAGGTCTATGAGATAGCCGAGGATGCCGGCGAGGCGCCGTGGGGCGTAGTGCGAGATGAAGAGGGCGATGCCGATTGCGACTGGACCGCCGATCACCAGTGCTATGGCGGAGACCCAGAGCGTTCCCCATACCAGGGGGGCTACGTAGGCGGCGAAGCTGGCATACCCCCCGGTGGGACCGGTGTTGAGTTCAGGGTTGGTCTTCCAATTCGCCGAAATCGCAGGGAGGGCTTGGATGATGAGAAAGAGGGCGACGGCGGCAAGGATCACCATGATAGCGACCGCTGAACCGAAGCTGAAGCCGAAGAAGATACGGTCGGCCGGCCGGGATTTCACGCGGCCCGGCCCCGCTCCTCGAGAGGAGCGGGGCCCGGTCGCGTTGCCAGTGGAACCCGATCGGGATCGAACAGTTTGGTTGGTACTCACTGCATTCTTTCTCGAGGGGGCCGGGTTCGTTGGCCGAACCGTCTGGCAGAAAGGGTACTTCGAACTACTTGACGGTCGCGAGGGTCGCGACGATCTTCTTCAGCATCGAGTCGGGGATCGGAGCCGAACCAGCATTGACCGACGCGACCTTCTGGCCGGTGGTCGAAGCGATGAAGCTGATGTAGGCCTTTGTCACCTTGAGCTGGGCCGGGGCTTTGAAGGTCTTGCAGATGATCTGGTACGACACCAGCGGGATCGGGTATGCCGACTTGTCGGTGAGCTTCGAGTAGTCGAACTTCTGTGAAAGATCGCCGGAGGCCGATGTCGGCGTCGTCGTTGCAGCATTGGCAAAGGCGGCAGTGGCACCCGCCTGGCTGAATGTGACGAAGTCCTTCGAGGTGCCGGCCTGGATGGCTGCCGCGGTGACGGTCCCGATGGCACTGTGGTCGGCGTATCCGATCGTTCCGGATCCTGCCTTGACCGTGTTCACCACACCGGAACCGCCCTGCTGGGCGCTTGAGCCTGCGACTGGCCAGGCGTTCGATGCCGGGTAGGTCCAGTCGGTCGGGTCGGCGGCGCTGAGATAGTTGGTGAAGTTCTGTGTCGTGCCGGATCCGTCGGAGCGGGTGACCGTCGTGATGGCGGTCGAGGGCAGGGTCGCGCTGGGGTTATCGGCCTTGACCGCCGGGTCGCTCCAGTTGGTGATCTTGAGGCTGAAGATCTTGGCGATCGTGGCCGACGAGAGCTTGAGGTCGGTGACGCCCGGCAGGTTGTAGATAATCGCGACACCGTCGAGGTAGATGGGGAGGTTGACTGCGCCGTCCGCGCCGCACGAGGTCTGCGACGAGGTGACCTGGGCTGGTTTTAACGGCGCGTCGGATCCCGCGAAGTCATAGCTTCCGGCGAGCCAGTTGGTGACTCCACCGCCGGAACCCTGCGACTTGTCGTAGTTGATGGTGACGCCCGCCGCCTGCGCCTTGAACGCGGAGGTCCACGCCGCCTCGGCGTTGGCCTGGGCGCTAGAGCCTCCGGCCGTGATGGTGCCGGTGAGTGTCGAATCGACCTTGTAGGCGACCGACGTGTCGGCCGGGGCGGTCGAAGCCTTATCTGAGTTACTGGTGCCCGGGGTGCTCGATGAGCATCCGGCGAGAGCAATCGCAGCGGTGAGCGCTACTGCGCCGACCACTGCCACGTTCTTGAACTTCACTGTGTTCCCTTCGGGGTGGTGACCACGGCGAGCGAGCCTCGGGGAGAGAACTGCTGGCCGGCAGACCGGTGCTGGTCCGAGAGCGAAGCTACGGCGGGAGGTTAACCACGGTCGCGACGGAAGGTAAACGGGAGGTTAACGCCGCACTAACAACGCGCTAATCAAATGCCGGGCTGTGCGTTTCTATTGCGACGAGACCGTTCTGCGGGTGCTCGAGAGACACGTGCATCACGGTGAATTCGGCGGTCGCCAGCATGCCGGCCCGACGGGTCGCGGCGTCGAGCGGGGTATTCGTCGCGGCGACCACCTCATCGAGAATCTGCGGGATGACCGGGCCATGGCTGCAGATCACGACCGGCTGTATGCGGGTGAGGCGCTTACGGATGAGTTTCTTGACGCTGGCCGTTCCGTCCTCGTAGGCGTCCTGGCTGAGTGTCGCGGACGTCTTCACCGGCAGTCCGAGCAGCGCGGCTA
>JAYVNU010000016.1:0-2414 GCA_043758345.1 Lacisediminihabitans sp. | reverse complement strand
GTCAAGCCGTCGATGATCACGGTCGGACTGTTCGCATTCCTCGCGGCGTGGAACGACTTCATCGCCCCGCTTATCCTGATCAACGACTCGGATAAATTCACGCTGCCGCTCGCCGTCGCCAACTTGCGCGTCCAGGTGCAGGGCATCGTCGACTACGGCGCGACCGAGGCCGGAGTCGTGGTGCTAGCGCTGCCGTGCGTCGTGCTCTTCCTGGTTCTTCAACGTCACTACGTGCGCGGATTTCTCTCCGGCGCCTTCAAGGGGTAATCAATGTCTGTCACCACCCGTCCGCCCGTCGCTCCTGTCGTGCCAGCCGAAGGAAAGTTGCGCCCCCTCGGGCTCGCCTCCGTCACGCTCACCGAAGGCTTCTGGGCCGATCGTCAACAGACGAATCTGCACGGAACCCTTCCGCACATTCGACACTGGCTCGACCGCGAGGGATGGCTCGCGAACTTCGATCTGGTCGCGGAGTCGCGGCCTCTCGGTGAGCGGCGCGGTAGGGAGTTCGCCGATTCCGAGGTCTACAAATACCTCGAGGCGATCGCCTGGACCCTCGCTCAAGGTCACCTCGATCCCTCGGATGCTGCTGAATGGGAGGAGACCTTTCGCGCGGTGGTGGTCCGGATCGCCGCCGCTCAAGACGATGACGGCTATCTCAACACCAACTTCGGGCACGCCGGTCAGCTGCCTCGTTGGTCCGATCTGGAATGGGGCCACGAGCTCTACTGCCTCGGCCATCTCTTTCAAGCGGCGGTAGCCCGGCTCCGCTCCGCGCCGGAGGCCGACGATGGGTTGGAGACCGTCGCCAGACGGGCCGCCGACCTGATCTGCGAGGCGTTTGGGGCCGACGGTATCCAGGCGGTCTGCGGCCACGCGGAGGTCGAGGTCGGTCTTACCGAGCTGGCGCGCGCTACCGGTGATGAGCGTTACGCCGAGCAAGCACGACTCTTCGTCGAGCGGCGCGGACACGGCACCCTGGCCGACATCGAGTACGGCCGCTCTTACTACCAGGACGACATCCCGGTGCGCGACGCCACCGTGCTGCGCGGGCACGCCGTACGGGCCAACTATCTCGCCGCGGGTGCGGTCGATATCGCCGTCGAGTTCAGGGACCGTGAGCTGCTCGCTGCCCTGACGACGCAGTGGAGTTCGACTGTCGCCCGGCGCACCTACGTCACCGGCGGACAGGGATCGCACCATCAGGACGAGGCGTTTGGGGTGGACTGGGAGCTGCCGCCCGACCGCGCATATTCAGAGACCTGCGCCGGCATCGCATCCATCATGTTCAGCTGGCGGCTTCTGCTACACGACGGGGACGCGAAGTACGCCGACCTAATCGAGCGCACCCTGTTCAATGTGGTCGCTACCTCGCCTGCGGCCGACGGCCGCTCGTTTTATTACTCCAACACTCTCCACCAGCGGGAGGCGACTCGCGCGGCCGACCCCGACGTGATCAGCCCTCGGGCGTCGGCATCGCAGCGGGCCCCGTGGTTCGAAGTGTCGTGCTGTCCGCCCAACGTGGCGCGAACCATGGCGAGTCTTGCCTCCTACATCGCCACGGTGGATACCGGCGGTATCCAGATTCATCAGTTCGCCTCCTCGACGGTGCAGACCGTGCTCGACGGAGGTCAGCGCATCGACCTGACGATCGCGACCGCCTACCCGCTCAGCGGACTCGTAAAGCTGCGTGTCACCGATGGAGTCACTAGCGCGGATCCGTGGACGATCGCACTGCGGGTGCCGAACTGGGCGGTCGGCGCTCACCTGATCTATCGCTCGATTGACGGGAATGAGATCGAGTTCGCGGCAGAGCCCGGTTATGTGAAGGTTACCCGGGCCTTCAAAGGGGGTGATGTGCTCGAGTTGACTCTTCCTATGGAGCCGAGGGTGAGCACTCCCGATGCGCGGATCGACGCCGTGCGGGGGACTGTACTCGTCGAACGCGGCCCGGAAGTGCTGTGTCTCGAGTCGATCGACCTTCCATCGGGAGATCCTGCGTCGCTCGAGTATTTCCGCCTCGACGTCAGCGCTGGCGTGCGTGAGACGGAGGGGCAGGTACGGGTTGTTCTGTGCGATCACCGCTCCGAATCGGTTCCATGGCCGTATGGCGGGGGGTTCGACGAGCAAGAGGCTCCGACGCGGGTGATGGCATCACTCGTGCCCTATCACTCGTGGGCGCTACGTGGAGCGTCGTCCATGAGGGTTTGGATCCCAATCGAGTAGATGGACAAACCTTTGTGTCTCCAGGGAACCGGGAATCAACTCGCACTGGAAGTTCGCAACTTGAGCAATTCCAGCGCGCCGCTATGGCCAAGCGCAGCCTGGGGCCGAGCGCGATGCGCGGGAGGCGATAGTCGTGGCGGTTCTGGTTCCGTGCGGCCCTCGATTTGCCAACGACTATTTCCGACGCGCAA
>JAYVNU010000015.1:0-7637 GCA_043758345.1 Lacisediminihabitans sp. | reverse complement strand
ATCTATGAGCGGAGTCGCGGCTCACAGACAAAACGACGGCCGACAGCGTTTGCACCATGCAGTTGATCATTCCAGCTGCCCTCACGTGCGCGCTGATCATTCGGCTTACGGGCATACGGTCGTGTCACAAACTGCGCTGGGCTGGGCTTTCGTGACGACCTGAACCCCTCACGGTACGAGCCGGCCAAAATGTCCACAGCCCCCACCCCGCCCCAGAAGCAAGGGCGCGTGTCAGCGGAATGGGAGGGGGATGTGTTCCGGGTAGTTCCATTCCAGTTCGAGGCGGTGGCCTTGCGTTGTCTCGGGAACGGCGGCAGTGATCTCGTTTGCGATACCTTCCCGGATGGAGTCGAGAGTGCTGTGATCGGGAGCTACCGCGTGCACGGTCAGTGCCTGGCCGGTGTCGGTGAGGAATACCGCTCCGATGCCGGGGATTATGACAGTCGACTCTGTGTCCGAGAGGGGTACCTTCTCGAATCGGTCGAATTTATTCCGCACGACGTTCACCCACAGGGGCGAATCGACGGACGCGATCGAGAGAGAAAGAACAATCATGTAGGGGAGCGTGATCCGCCAAGGTTGACTCTCCCTAAAAGGAAGGTGACAGTCGCCTGAATCCGGCAAAAGTAGCGGGCTGGCACTCGCTATGTCGATAGATCCGTCCCCGTTGATTTTTCTTCGACGACGGTTGTCGGCGGCCCTTTGAAGGTTCCTTGGGTTCTTGCGGAGGGCATTGGCTTCGACCAGCTCGAGTTGAGGCCATCACTATCTCGTGACCTAAGTGCGGCGATCCAAGAAGGGTTCGCTCTTGACCGCGACGCTGAGCGATCACAGAACAGCACCACTTATCAATCAACTCCACACGAAATCAAAACTGACGAAAACTAGCGGTGATGGTTTTCGACGATTCTTAGTGCGATTGGGGCATGACCGACGTTGTGGGGCCCACGAGAGATGCGCGTGTTTTCTACCGCGACATCAAGCCCTACGACGTGCCGGCCCGACTCGACGACGTGCAAGGCGCCGGACAGCGGGCAGATGACGTTACCGATCAACGTCCATTGGGGTCCGTGGTCCGTCGTCGACCAGGTGGCTCTGCTCGACCGCGACCTTCTCGTGAAGGTCTGGCCGGAGTTAATGCTGCCCGCCCGAGTTCGGGGGCTGTGGGAGAGCCATTTCCCTGAGCTGTCATCGCCGCGTGAACAACGACGAAGAGCTGTAGAGCGGGCTAACCGCCGTCGCCCTCACTACGCTTGACGGTCGCGCGTTCGCTCTCGCGGGCTCGGGCGCGATCCGTGAGCACGGGATGGTCGATCGTCTCACCCACGACGTGGACCTCCTTCACGAACGATCTTGACCCTGCCGCTTTTGAAAGCGCTGTCGACCAGTTGACAGACGAGCTACACCAGGCGGGGCATGACGTCGAAGAAGTGCGCCGGTCACCGCAGTTCGCGCAGCTACGGATCACGACGCCGGAAGGGCGGAGTGTCGATGTTGATCTGGCGGTGGACTGGCGTGAGAACGACTCGATGACTCTCTCGGTCGGCCCAGTGCTCAGCGTCGAGGATGCGGTGGGTGGGCGGCCGAGCTACGCGCCCCCTTCACTGTGGCCGAGCAGCCGGCCGCGGTGCAGCATCTCGACCAGAACTGCAGCAACGATCTCGGCTACGAGAGGTAGCGGCAGATGAGCAACGTTGGATACGCGCGCGTTTCGACGCAGGATCAGAACCTCTACTCGCAGATCGACGCCCTCACCGCGGCCGGTGCCGAGCATATCTACTCGGACAAGATCACGGGAAAAAGAGCTGCACGGCCGGGTCCCACCGAGTGCATGAAGTTTCTGCGCCGCGGCGACACGGTGCTGTTTTACTCGACCGACCGTCTCGGCCGGTCGATGACCGACGTGGTGACGATCATTGCCGAGCTGGGGGAGCGGGGTGTGGAGTTCAAGTCCCTCACTGAGCCGTTCAAGACCATGACCGCCGGCGGGGAGTTGTTCTTCGACATCTATGCAGCGCTCGCGCAGCTGAATGGTCGCATCATTTCCGAGCGCACCCGCGCCGGCCTGGCGTCGGCACAAGCTCGCGGCAGGCTCGGTGGCCGGCCCACCGTCATTACTCCGGAACGGATCGCGATCGCTCGTCGCATGCGCGCCGAAAAGGCCACGTGCGAAACCATCGCGACTGCGTTACTGGTCGGGGTGTCTAGTGTGCGGCGTGCCTTTGCGGAGGACGCACCGTCAGGCGACCCCGAGGCGATCGTTTCGACCGACCAAACGGCCGCCCTGTCCCGCTGACAGGGGATCCGGTAGACGCTCCTTCTGGCGCGGGCCCCTCGTCGGGTAGAGGAATGGCTCGTGCAATCACCAGCCAGGAGCATCCCGGGACTCTGGCCCCCCGGCGTCTAGGTTATCGGCGGCATCCGCCACTTGGCGCACCGCGTCAACCCGACACCACCGCCCTACCCGCGCGCGACACCGCCGACTTGCGCCAAACTGGACTCATGCCAGACACCGCCGTCATCATCCTCGCCGCCGGCCAGGGCACCCGCATGAAGTCGCAGAAGCCGAAGGTGCTGCACGAGCTCGCGGGGCTCAGCCTCGTCGGCCACGTGCTCGCCACCGCGGGTGAACTCGGCGCCACCCACATCGTCGTCGTCGTGCGGCATGAGCGCGATGCCGTCGCCGCGGTCGTCAACGAGCAGCATCCCGGCGTGATCGTCGTCGACCAGGACGATGTCCCCGGCACCGGCCGTGCCGTGCAGGTCGGACTCGGGGGGCTCCCGCACGACTTCGAGGGGCATGTCGTCGTGCTCAGCGCGGACGTTCCGCTTCTCGACGCGCAGACCGTGGCCAGCCTCATCGAGTCGCACGAACGCGCTGGCAACGCGTTGACGATGCTGAGTGCATACTTCGAGGATCCGACGGGCGGGGGCCGCATCATCCGCGGCTCGGATGGTTCCTTCGAGGCTATCGTCGAAGAGCGCGACGCGACCGACGCGCAGCAGTCGATCACCGAGGTGAACGCCGGCGTCTACGTCTTCAATTCGGGCGCACTCCGCGGGGCGCTGAAGGGGATCGGCACCGATAATTCGCAGGCGGAGATGTACCTGACGGATGCCGCTGCCGTCATCCGCGCATCCGGATCCAGCATCGAGGCCGTGCCGGTCGCCGACCACTGGCTCGTCGCCGGCATCAACGATCGCGTGCAGCTCGGGGCAGCAGCGGCGGAACTGAACGCCCGGATCGTGCGAGGCTGGCAACTCGCGGGTGTCACCATCCAGGAGCCGGAGACGACCTGGATCGACCTGAAGGCATCCATCGCAGAAGACGTCGAGCTGCTGCCGAGTACCCAGATCAAGGGCGCGACAGTGATCGAGCGCGGTGCGATCATCGGCCCGCAGACCACGCTCGTCGACTGCGAGATCGGTGAGAACGCGATCGTCAAGAGGACGGATGCCACCCTCGCCGTCATCGGAAAGAATGCGCTCGTCGGCCCCTTCGCCTACCTCCGGCCGGGAACCTATCTCGACGACGACGGGAAGATCGGCACCTTCGTCGAGATCAAGAACTCGCATATCGGGCGAGGGGCGAAGGTTCCTCACCTCAGCTACATCGGCGACGCGACGATCGGCGAGGGCACCAACATCGGCGCCGGCGGCATCACCGCGAACTACGACGACATCGCCAAACACCGCACCGAGATCGGCTCTCACGTGCACACCGGCGTGCACAACGCGTTTATCGCGCCGGTTAGAATCGGTGACGGAGCCAAGGTGGGAGCGGGCGCCGTCGTGCGCAAGGATGTGCCGGCCGGAGCCCTCGCCATCAGCGTTGCTCCCCAGCGCAATATGGCTGGTTGGACCGAGACGAATCGAGCGGGCACCGAAGCGGCGAAGGCGGCCGCGGCGGAAGACGAAGACTGACTCTCGAGATCCACAAGCTTCTACAAAAGAACAAGAATCAGAGAGCAGGCTCCGTGGCCGAGATCACCGCTTCGGGAAAAAAGCGCCTAGTCATCGTTTCGGGGCGGGCGCATCCGCAGCTGGCGATCGATATCGCTGCGGAGCTCGGCGCCGATCTCGTGCACACCGACGCGCGCACCTTCGCATCGAGCGAGGTGTACGCCCGCTATGACGAGAGTGTGCGCGGTGCGGATGCCTTCGTCATCCAGTCCCACACCCGCCCGATCAACGAATGGCTCATGGAGCAGCTCATCATGGTGGACGCGATGAAGCGGGCGTCGGCGAAGCGCATCACGGTCGTCGCGCCGTATTATCCGTATGCCAGGCAAGACAAGAAGGGCCGCGGTCGCGAACCGATCTCCGCGCGTCTCGTCGCCGATCTTTTCAAGGCCGCGGGTGCCGACCGCATCATGAGCGTGGACCTGCACGCAGCCCAGATCCAGGGCTTCTTCGACGGCCCGGTCGACCACCTGTTCGCAATGCCGGTGCTTCTCAAACACTTCAAGGAGCGTCTGGATCCGGCGACGCTCACGGTCGTCAGCCCCGACATGGGCCGCGTCAAGGTGGCGGATGTCTGGAGCGACAAACTCGGCGCTCCGCTCGCCATCATCCATAAGCGTCGTGATCCGCTCGTGCCGAACCAGGTCTCCGTGCACGAGATCGTCGGCGAGGTCAAGGGCCGCATCTGCCTTCTCGTCGACGACCTCATCGACACCGGCTCGACCATCGTCAAGGCCTCCGAGGCGCTCAAGGCGGCCGGCGCGCTCGGCGTCGTCGTCGCGGCGACGCACGCCGTCTTCTCCGACCCGGCCACCACCATCCTGCAGAGCGAGTTCATCGACCAGGTCGTCGTGACCGACACGCTTCCGATCCCGGAAAACAAGCGCTTCCCGACGCTCACCATCCTGCCGATCGCGCCCCTCATCGCGAGCGCGATCCACGAGGTGTTCAGCGACGGTTCGGTCACCTCGATGTTCGACGGTGCCGCGTAACCGTCGCTAGCCCGGCCATCTAGCCATGGCCGCGAGGTGCGCCGATCGGCTGCTCATCGTCCCCACGAAGGGCCGATCCGCGTGCCTCGCTCTGACGCGCGGCCGGCTGACCACTCGATCGACTCTTGCACTATGGCAATATCTGCGCTCACGAATAATCGAATGCTTGTAAATATAGAGCTCGGTAATGCCGAAGTCGATCGCCTCTTTCCGGCGCTCGCGGATGCCACCCGTCGTGACATCGTGACGCGCATGATCGAGAGAGAGCAGTACGTCTCCGAACTCGCCGAGCACTACGCGATGAGTTTCGCTGCCGTGCAGAAGCACGTCGCAGTGCTCGAGCGCGCCTCACTCGTCAGCAAGGTGCGACGGGGAAGGGAGCAGATCGTGCGCGGAGATCTGGTAACACTTCGAAGGGCGACAGCCCTGCTCGAATCATTGGAGCGGCTGTGGCACCAGCGTATCGCGGCCTTCGACGACCTGCTCGCTGAGGACGGATCCTCGTCGAGCTGACCGGCAACTCAGCACACGCGAAAGCAATGCAATGACTGTCATCAGTTCCACGAAGAGCCCTGAAGACCTGACCCTCACCATTGGGCAAGCCGACGCGATCCTGCTCGACGCGATCCTTACCGAACGGGTCTGACCGAACGGGTCTGCGCGCTCGACGCCTGTCAACCCCTCTCGGCGCGGCACCCGGCATACACGGCCTCTGCGTAGAGTAATCGCATGGCGATCATGACACCGCGGCCCTGGTTGGCGAGCTACGCAGAGGGTGTCCCCGACGACATCGACCTGCCGGAAGGGTCGCTCTTCGACCTGGTCGAAGAATCCGTCCGTCAGTACGGACGGAACGTCGCCCTCGGGTTCTTCGGCGCCGAGACCACCTATGCCGAACTCGGCGAGCAGATCGACCGTGCCGCCGAAGGTCTTCGTGTGCTCGGTGTTCAGAAAGGCGATACTGTCGCGCTGGTGCTTCCGAACTGCCCTCAGCACATCGTCGCGTTCTATGCCGTGCTGCGCCTCGGGGCAATCGTCGTCGAACACAACCCGCTCTACACTCCGCGCGAGCTTCGCCACCAGTTCGAGGATCACGGGTCGAAATTCGCGATCGTCTGGAACAACGTCGTCGCGCGCGTTCAGGAGTTCCCGAAGGATGTCGCCGTTCCGACGATCATCTCGGTGGACGTCACGCGCGCGATGCCCGCAGGAACCCGCTTCGCCCTGCGCCTTCCCGTCAAGCGTGCGCGCGAATCCCGTGCCGCCCTGACGATGACGGTGAGCGGAACGATCGTCTGGGAAGACCTGGTCAAGCACCGCCGCATCCGCAGGAAGGTGCCGCGTCCGGTGGCAACGGATGTCGCCCTCATCCAGTACACCAGCGGCACGACTGGTGTGCCGAAGGGTGCGACCCTCACCCACCTGAACCTGACCTCGAACGCGGCGCAGGCCCGCGCCTATGTGCCGACGATCGAGCGCGGAACATCTGTCGTCTATGCGGTGCTGCCGATGTTCCATGCCTATGGGCTCACGCTCTGCCTCACCTTCGCGATGAGCATGGGGTCGCGGCTCGTACTCTTTCCGAAATTCGACCCGGATCTCGTGCTGGCCGCGGTGAAGAAACATCCGGCCACCTTCCTTCCCGCGGTGCCGCCGATCTATGAGCGGCTTACCGCGGCGGCGAAGGAGAAGAAGGTGTCGCTCGACGGCATCCAGATCGCAATCTCCGGAGCTATGCCGCTGTCGGCATCCGTCATCGAGCCGTGGGAGGCGCTGACGAACGGGTACCTCGTCGAGGGCTACGGACTGTCGGAGACGAGCCCGGTGATCGCGGCGAACCCGCCCGGACCCACCCGGCGAGGCGGCACGATCGGGCTCCCGCTGCCGAGCACCGAGGTGCGCGTCGTCGACCCGGATAACCCGACCGTGGATCGTGCCCCCGGGGAGGCCGGCGAACTAATCGTGCGCGGGCCACAGGTCTTCTCCGGCTACTGGAAGAAGCCCGACGAGACGAGCGCCGTCTTCGTGCCGGCCGCCGAGGGCGACGAGGGGGGACGGTGGTTCCGCACCGGCGACATCATGACGATCTCGGATGACGGATTTCTCACCGTCGTCGACCGCATCAAAGAGGTCATCATCACCGGCGGCTTCAACGTCTCGCCGAGCGAGGTCGAAGATACGCTGCGCTCACACCCGGATGTCGCGGATGTCGCGGTCGTCGGCCTCCCGAGCGACCGCAACGGGGAGGATGTCGTTGCAGCCGTCGTGCTCGTGCCCGGCAAGTCGCTCGACGAGCAGGGTATCCGCGATTTCGCGCGCGCGAATCTCGCCGCCTACAAGGTACCGCGCCGAATCGTCGCCGTGGAGGATCTTCCGCGGTCACTGATCGGCAAGGTGTTGCGTCGCGAGGTGAAAGACAACCTGTTGGCGAAGTAGCCCGGCGGTCGAGCGGCCGCGGTGGTCGAGCTCGTCGAGACCCCGGCAACCACAAATTGCGCCACCTGGGGGCTGTCCCGGCTATTGCAACCCCCATTTGGCGCAATCGGCTTCGGTGATTCAGCCCCCGGGTCTCACTCGCCTGTTGATTGGAGCCGATCGAGACCCAGTCGGCGCGCCCCACAAACCGCGTCGAATTCGCTCTGATTGCTTTCTGTGGCCGCCGAATCAGCACTGAACCATCAC
>JAYVNU010000014.1:0-2423 GCA_043758345.1 Lacisediminihabitans sp. | reverse complement strand
GGTCGTGGCTCGTCGACGCACTCGACAGCCGCGGCGCGAGGTACACCTCGGCATCCGGCACCGCGACCAAAATCCTGTCGACCGGGTACGGCGAACTGGCAAGCCAGGGCGACGGGGCACAGATCGAACTCCGAGCCTCGTGGACTCCCCTCGATCACGAGGTGACCTCACATGTGGAAGGCTGGGGGGAGTTGTTGTGCATGTTGGCGGGCCTCCCGCCGGCGGCAGAGGGAGTGACAGTGTTAGCGGCTCGCCGAGCAGCACGTGAGTAGCACCGAGGAGCCTTCGAGCCACGCGGGTGTCGAGGCGATCAACGTCGAACCGGAGGCGCGGGCCGAGCCGGTCGTACAGGCACCCCATGTGGTCGTTGCGGTG
This sequence comes from Lacisediminihabitans sp., assembly GCA_043758345.1. Classification (GTDB taxonomy): domain Bacteria; phylum Actinomycetota; class Actinomycetes; order Actinomycetales; family Microbacteriaceae; genus Lacisediminihabitans. The sequence continues at coordinate 2,048 of JAYVNU010000014.1, read as the reverse complement.
ATTGATTCCCGCGAGGCGTATCTTGACGCGGTGGCCACGATCGCCGCCGGCACCGGGCCGATCGCGATCGATGCCGAGCGCGCATCCGGTTTTCGGTATTCACAGCGTGCCTACCTCATCCAGATCTTCCGACGCGGGGCGGGGGTCTTCCTGTTTGACCCGCCAGCCATCGGCGATTTCAGCGAGCTGAACGCGGCGATCGCCGACGAGGAGTGGGTATTGCACGCGGCGAGTCAGGATCTGGCCTGTCTACGCGAGGTCGGCCTCTTTCCGTCGCGCATCTTCGACACCGAACTGGGCGCCCGTCTTGCCGGACTCCCCCGCGTTGGTCTCGGCACCGTCGTCGAGGAACTTCTCGGCATCCATCTCGCCAAGGAACACTCGGCAGCCGACTGGTCGACGCGCCCGCTCCCCCAGTCCTGGCTGGTCTACGCCGCCCTCGATGTCGAACTGCTCGTCGATTTGCGGGACGCCGTCTCGGGGCTGCTCGCCGACGAGGGGAAGAGCGATCTCACCAAACAGGAGTTCGCGGCGGTGCTCGGACGGGATGCAAAACCGGCGAAGACGGATGCCTGGCGTCGACTTTCGGGGCTGCACACCGTTCGCGGCGCGCAGAACCTCGCCGTCGCGCGGGAGCTGTGGGAGGCGCGGGACAGTTTCGCCCGGGAGATCGACACCGCGCCCGGTCGTCTCGTGCCAGACGCGTCGCTCGTCGCAGCGGCCAAGGCGCTTCCTGAGACGCGCCAGGTTCTCGCCGCGATGCGGGAATTCAACGGACGGGCGAGTCGCTCGGAGCTCTCGCGCTGGTGGGCAGCCATCGAAGTCGGAAAGACGACCGATGACCTCCCCGCGCTGAGGGTTTCCGGAGACAGCATGCCGCCTCCGCGGGTGTGGTCCGATCGCAATCCGGAGGCCGACAGGCGCCTCAAGGCGGCTCGGGCGACCATGGCTGTCGTGTCCGAACGGCTGAATATCCCCGTGGAGAATCTGCTGACCCCGGAAGTGCTTCGCCGTCTCGCCTGGACTCCGCCACGTCCGCTCGACCTCGACGCCGTGCGAGGAGAACTCGAGGAGCTCGGCGCACGCCCCTGGCAGGTTGACGCTATCTCACAGGTAATCGTCGATGCGTTTGTAGAAGCCGGCCAAGAGCCGGTCGAGGCAGAGGAACCCACTTCGTAGGAACAGTCAAACGATGCGGGGCCGATTTTTGTCGAGTCTAGGATCGAAGGCGCAATTAATCGAAAGTGGAGGCACTGTGGCCGAGAGACATGAAGTCGTGTTCGTCGACGGGGTCCGCACCCCGTTCGGACGTGCCGGCGAAAAGGGCATGTACTGGAACACCCGGGCTGACGATCTCGTCGTCAAGGCGATGACCGGACTGCTCGAACGCCACCCCGATCTTCCGAAGGACCGCATCGACGAGGTCGCCATCGCTGCGACGACTCAGCAGGGAGACCAAGGGCTCACCCTCGGCCGCTCCGCAGCCCTCCTGGCCGGTCTGCCGAAGTCGGTTCCCGGTTTCGCGATCGATCGGATGTGCGCCGGCGCGATGACCTCGGTGACCGCGATCGGCGGAGGAATCGCGTTCGGCGCCTACGACCTCGCCCTCGCCGGTGGCGTCGAGCACATGGGGCGTCATCCGATGGGATCCGGTGTCGACCCGAACCCCCGCTTCCTCTCCGAGAAGCTCGTCAACGCCGAGGCGCTGAACATGGGCAACACGGCCGAGAAGATCCACGATCGTTTTCCCGGGCTGACGAAGGAGCGTTCCGACCGTTACGCGCTCCGAAGCCAGCAGAAGGCTGCGGCGGCGTACGAGGCGGAAAAATTCCAGCCCGACCTGATCCCGGTCGCGATTCGCAGCGACACCGGCTGGGGCCTCGCCACCCGTGACGAGGCGCTGCGTCCGGAGACGACGCTCGAGGGGCTCGCCGGTCTGAAGACGCCGTTCCGTCCGCACGGGCGCGTGACCGCCGGAAACTCTTCGGGACTCAACGACGGTGCGACGGTCAGCCTCCTCGCCAGTGAGGCGACCGCGAAAGAACTCG
>JAYVNU010000013.1:0-2431 GCA_043758345.1 Lacisediminihabitans sp. | reverse complement strand
GCCTGGGTCGGCGCCCAGAGCACTCGCCTTGGTATCTCGATTGTGCCGATCCCCGGCACGAAGCGCGTGAAATGGCTCGAGCAGAACGTCGGCGCTCTTGATCTCACGCTTGACACCGACACGCTCAGTGCGCTCGACGGCCTGATCGAACAGGTTGTCGGAGCGCGCTACTATAGCCAAATCCCCCGGGTGGACCGCTGTCGGGTTCACCCGGGACGGATGTCTAGGCTTGTCGCTATGGCCACAGTCATTCTCGTGCGGCACGGCCGCACCACCGCGAACACCGCTGGCGTGTTGGCGGGACGGGCCGTGGGCGTCAGGCTCGACAAGACCGGACGGGACCAGGCGGCCCTCATGGGCGAACGCCTGGCCGTAGTGCCGCTGGTTGGAGTGGTCTCTAGCCCATTGGAGCGCTGTCGGCAAACGGCGCGGTTCATCCTCGATCTGCAGAGAAATGACACGGCTGACGACCAAACCACCCCCCTCTCGCTCATCGAGAAGGGCCTCACCGAATGCGACTACGGGGAGTGGCAGGGCCGAACCCTCGCCGAACTCTCGAAAGAAAAACTCTGGTCGGTGGTGCAGTCGCAACCGTCCGCCGCGGTATTTCCGGGGGGCGAATCGCTCGCAGCGATGCAGGCCCGCTCGGTGGCCGCGATCCGCCGTCACGATGCCGCGTTCGAGCAAGAGCACGGCGCCGGAGCGGTCTGGGTCGCGGTCAGCCACGGCGACATCATCAAATCGATCCTCGCGGACGCGCTCGGGATGCATCTCGACCTGTTCCAGCGCATTAACGTCGGTCCGGCATCCGTCTCGATCGTGCATTACGGAACGAGCCGGCCTGACGTGATCTCCACCAACACCGACTCCGGCGATCTGAGCTGGTTGAAAGCCAAGGCCCCTGCCGGCGATGCTGCCATCGGTGGAGGTGCTGGGAACAGCTGACGGAGCGCTCGACGAGCGGGCGACCGATCGTAGGATGTAAACATGCCAACCATCGTTTACGGGTTCGACTGGCCGGATCGCGTCGTCGTCGGAACGATCGGTGAGCCGGGCTCGCGCTCCTTCTACCTTCAGGCTCGGGCCGGATCACGCATTGTCACCGTCGGCCTTGAAAAAGAGCAGTCGGCGCTGCTCGCGGCGAAGATCGATGAAATCCTCGACGAGCTGATGAGCCGGTCAGACGGTGGGATCAGCGTGCCGGCTACTACCCCGATCGAGCTCGTCGACAATGACCCGCTCGAGCCCGTCGAGGTGGAATTTCGCACCGGAGCCCTCGGCCTCGGCTGGGATCCCTCGACAGCGCAGGTCGTCATCGAGGCCTATCCGATCGTGGAAGCAGACGTTAGCGGGGCCGACGACGGCTTCGGATCGGATGAAATCACCGTCGAGCCGACAGAGATGCTGGTGGTACGTATCCCGGTCGGCACGGCGCGCGCTTTCGCGAAACGAACTCTCGAGGTCGTTGGCGCGGGACGCCCGATCTGCCCGGTCTGCGGCACCCCGATCGATCCCGACGGCCACGTGCATTCGCTCCCCGGCGACGAGTGACCGTGATCGAGGCGGATCTGGGCGACGATGATCTCGGCGATGATGACCTTGAGGCTGGTCAGCTCGAGCTCACCGGCCGCATAACGACGGCATCGAACTCGACGTTCCTCGGCAGTATCGGCAGGACCGTCGTCGTGTACAAACCGGTGTCGGGTGAGCGCCCGCTCTGGGATTTTCCCGACGGAGACCTTGCCAGCCGTGAGACTGCGGCGTACCTCGTGTCCGAATCATTCGGCTGGAATATCGTTCCCTGCACCTGGCTTCGAGACGGCCCGCTCGGTAGCGGGATGGTGCAACTCTGGCAGGACGCGGATCCGGAACAGGATGCCGTCGACCTCGTCGAGGCGGACTCCGTTCCCGACACAGGCTGGCGTCATGTCTTCGACGGCAGCGACGAACGCGATCGTCCCGTGACGCTCATCCACGAAGACTCGCCCGCACTCCGGCGGATGGCCGTCTTCGACATCGTCGTGAACAATGCGGATCGGAAGGGCGCCCACATCCTCCCGATGGCTAATGGACACCGTCACGGCGTCGATCATGGGCTCACGTTCCACACCGAACACAAGCTGCGCACTGTGCTCTGGGGGTGGATCGACGAGCCGCTCAGCACGGACGAGCTCTGCGGGATCGAGCGGGTCCGCGCCGACCTTGCCGGCGAACTCGGCGAAGCGCTCGCCACATTGGTCACCCCGCTCGAGATCGCATCGTTCGCCGCACGGTGCGACCGGCTGCTCGCCGACGGCAGATTCCCGGGCCCTCACGGTCGCATGCCCGCGGTGCCCTGGCCGATTTTCTGACAGCGCTTATGCGCGGCTCCCTTCAGCCGGCCCGGTAGCCCCAGCCACGCCCGAACATGTCGTCGAATCCGCCACCCGCC
>JAYVNU010000012.1:0-2432 GCA_043758345.1 Lacisediminihabitans sp. | reverse complement strand
GCTCCTCTTCAGCGTCGCCTTCACGATCGTGTCGGGCCTCGCTGGTGCCCTCAGCCCGATAGTGCTGTTCGCGATAGTCATCGCTTTCATCGGCATCTTCATCTCGGCCGGACTCATCGCTCGCCCCGCCGTCCTCACCGACGCCGGCGCCGAACAACGGGACTATCTGCTCGGCATGCGTGACTATCTCCAGCTCGTCGAGGCCGACCGTTTCCGTGTACTGCAGAGCCCGGAGGGCGCCGAGCGGATCGACGTCGGCGACAAGGCCAAGATGGTGAAGCTCTATGAGAAACTGCTGCCGTTCGCGGTGCTCTGGGGAGTCGAGAAGGAGTGGTCGAAGGAGCTCGCGGTGTACTACGACGCGGGCATCAGCCAGCCCGATTGGTACTCGTCGAACAGCGCGTTCAACTCCCTGCTGTTCACCGCGGCGCTCGTCAACCTGCAGTCGTCCGTCATTGCGACATCCACTCCGCCAGCCAGCAGCGGAGGCGGCAGTTTCGGCGGCGGATCTTTCGGCGGCGGGTTCTCGGGCGGCGGAGGCGGTGGCGGTGGGGGCGGCGGGCGCTGAGCTCCCGCCACCCCTTCACGCACGCGACACTTACAGGATGCTGTCGCCCTTCGTCTCCTGCTGCACGATGCGCTCGTTACTCGCAGGGTCCACAGCCGACCGGGTGGTCGAGACCGTGGAACGACGCCGCAGCACCAGCACGAGCGAGATGAGGAAGACGACGACTCCGGCACCCATCAGGATGTAGCCGATCAGGTGCAGGTTGATGGCCGCGAGTTGGAAGTTGAGGGCGAAGGCGAGGATCGCGCCGACGACAAAGAGAAAAATGCCTGTTCCGATGCCCATGAGATGAGTCCTTTCGCTGCGATTTCACGCGTCTGCGCCGGAAGTGGCGAGCCGCGTCGCCACGGACTGTACTCGCGAGTTCGCACATCACGACTCCCACGTTCGTGGGTCACGCGAGCGTTCGCCGAAGACCTCTCCGCAACAGGGGAGTGGATGTGGCCTGCCGCTACTGTTGAAGACACCGCCCGTGTCACATCGAGGAGCCAGCAATGCCCCGCACCATCTCCCTCGCCGTCATCGCCGGAGACGGCATCGGGCCCGAGGTGCTCGTCGAAGCGCTCACGGTCCTCGATGCGGCCGTGCCGGCGGATGTCACCGTGCAGACGACCGAGTATCCGTTCAGCGCCCGTTACTATCTCGAGACGGGGGAGATCCTCAGCGACCAGAGTCTCGCTGCCCTCGACGGCCACGACGCGATCCTGCTGGGGGCTGTCGGGGGAGACCCGAGAGACCCTCGCCTCGCCGGCGGGATCATTGAGCGCGGCCTGCTGCTGAAGTTGCGGTTCGCGTTCGACCACTACGTGAATCTGCGTCCCACGCGGTTGTTCCCGTCCGTCGATTCTCCGCTGAAGAATCCTGGTGACGTCGATTTTGTCGTCGTACGCGAGGGCACCGAGGGGCCGTATGTCGGCACCGGCGGGGTCATCCGCCGCGGCACGCCGCACGAGATCGCGAATGAGGTCTCGGTCAACACCGCCTACGGGGTGGAGCGGGTCGTTCGATATGCCTTCCTCCGAGCGCTCGACCGTCCGCGCCGCACGCTCACCCTCGTGCATAAGACCAACGTGCTGACCTACTCCGGCAGCCTCTGGCAGCGCACGGTCGATCGCGTCGCCGAGGAATATCCGGAGGTCACGGTCGACTACCTGCACGTCGACGCGGCGACCATCTTCCTCGTGTCAGACCCGAGCCGGTTCGACGTGATCGTCACCGATAACCTCTTCGGCGACATCCTCACCGATCTGGCCGCCGCGATCAGCGGCGGAATCGGGCTCGCAGCCTCCGGCAACATCAATCCGGACTTCACCCACCCGTCGATGTTCGAACCCGTGCACGGTTCAGCACCGGACATCGCCGGGCGACAGCTCGCCGATCCGACCGCCGCCATCCTCTCCGTCGCCCTGCTGCTAGATCACCTCGGATTGGCGGATGCCGCATCCGCTGTCACCGCAGCGGTCACCGCCGACCTCGGTTCCCGCGGCACCGCGCAACGCAGCACCGCAGAGGTAGGCGATGCGATCAGACGTCGCATCACCGACAGACCTCGCGGTGGCGCAGAATAAGTAGCACGACCAGTAAAGGACAGCCATGAAAAACCTGCTCGCGCCCAGAACTCTCGAGTTCACCCATCAGCACAACCCGGCGGCGCTCGCCGAGATGGAGCGCGCCGAGATCCTCGCCGACCCGGGCTTCGGCAAACACTTCACCGACCACATGGTCGACATCTGCTGGTCTGCCCGCGGCGGCTGGCATCGTCCCAGGGTGCAGCCCTACGGCCCGATCGAGCTCGACCCGGCAGCTGCGGTACTGCACTACGGACAGGAGATCTTCGAGGGGCTCAAGGCCTATCGGCACGCGG
>JAYVNU010000011.1:0-2458 GCA_043758345.1 Lacisediminihabitans sp. | reverse complement strand
CATCGAGGATGCGATGACATTGGCGAGAAGGGTTGTTCCCCGCACGATGCCGATGCCGGTCTCGTCGCAACTGGTCTCGATGCCGAGGACGAGCGGTTCGACGCTCACACCCGCACCGCCGGTCGTGTTCGTGGCTCGGAGATCTCGAGTCGCATGACGTTCGCGTCGACGCCGTCTGGCTGGTAGTACGCCACCCGAACGGCGATCTGCTCGAAATCGAGGGTCTCGTAGAGATGCTGTGCTCCCGGGTTGTCGGCGCGCACCTCGAGGAAGATCTCGCGAGCCCCCCGCTTCCGCGCCTCGTCGATGAGCGCGAGCATGAACGCCCGACCGAGCCCGCCGCGCCGGGCGGACTCGGCGACGGCGATCGTCTGGATGTCTCCCTCGAGCGCTCCCTGAGGCGCGAAGAGTCCGGCGTAGCCGTCGAGCACCCCCGGAAACCCGGTTCGCTCGGCGACGAGATACCAGCACTGCGGATTGCGCAGGTCGCTGAGCATGCCGGTGCTGTTCCACGCGTCGCTCCCGAAGATGCCGGTCTCGAGTTGCATGATCGCATCGAGGTCGCTCTCGCGGGCCTGGCGAAGATCCCAGGCCATCAGCTGACCCGCTTCGGCGCGTTCGGCACCGTGACATCCGGCGAGCGGAGGTAGAGAGCCTGCGACCCGGCGAACTCGCGCCCGTGCTGGAACAGGCCCTCGGCCAGCATCCCGAGCGATCCCGCCGACACCTCGGACGCGTCGAGACGACGGTAATTGGGATAGTCGGAGACGACGGCCACCAGGTCGTCGGGCCTCGTGAGCGCCGGTCCCTCACTGCGCTGCGGGAGGCCGAACCCGTCGGCGCCCTCCCAGGTGCTCCAGTAGACCTCGCGGCGGCGGGCATCCGTCACCACCAAAAGTCGGCCAAAGCCTCCGGATGCGTAGTGGCCGAACGCGATCGCGTCGTGGCTGACCACCCTGACGACGGGTTTGCCGACGCCGAGCGCGAAGGCGTTCGCCGCGGCGATGCCCACCCGAAGGCCCGTGAACGGCCCGGGGCCCATCCCGGCCGCGACGGCAGACAGTTCGGAGGCGGCCACCCCCGATTCGTGCAGACAGAGCTCGATCAGCTCGCCGATCACCTCGGCATGACGACGGGTGTCGCTCTCGCCGGCCTCGGCGATGACGCCGCGATCACGGTCGACGACGGCGACGCTCGTGCCGGCTGAGGTATCGATGGCGAGAAGCACTACCCAAGCCTAAACTCGGCCCAGCGCGCGCCGTGCCCGATGATCTCGACATCCCGTGGCTCGACGCCGTCGTCGGTCGCCATCCCGCCGTGCGGCCGCACGATACGGATCTCGAGCCAGTCGTCGCTGACGCCGTCGATCATTCCGGCAGCCCACTCGACGACGACGATGGATGCCGCAAAGTCGATATCGAGATCGTCGAGCTCCGCCGCCGAGTCGAGCCGGTAGGCGTCGACGTGCACGAGCGGCGGTGCGCCGTCGCGCGGGTGCGTTCGAGCGAGCACGAAGGTCGGACTCGTCACCGCACCGCGAACGCCGAGCGCCTCGCCGATTCCACGCGTGAGGGTCGTCTTTCCGGCACCGAGCTCCCCGTTGAGCGCGACGAGATCTCCGGCTCGTAGCTGCGCTGCGAGTGCGGCTCCGAGGGCGCCCATCGCCTCCGGCGTTTTGATCCGGAGCCTCATGATCGGAGCCTCATGATCGATACGTGCGCTCGATGCGGCCACCGATACGGGTGACGATCTCATAGTCGATCGTGTCGGCGGCCTCAGCCCAGTCGGTCGCCGTCGGAACTCCGTCGGCCGGGTCACCGAAGAGGATCGCGCGGTCGCCGACGCTGACCTCGGCGTCTCCGACATCCACCACCAGTTGGTCCATCGCGATACGACCGGCGACCGGATAGGTCACCCCGTTGATCGACACCGGCCCACGACCGGACGCATGCCTCGGGATGCCGTCGCCGTACCCGAGCGGAACGAGCGCGAGAGTCGTTGGGCGCGTGGTGCGGTAGTCGTGTCCGTATGACACCCCCGCTGAGGCCTCGACCCGTTTGACCGAGGCGACGGCGGCGCTCAGCTCCATCGCCGGCCGGAGCCCGAGCTCGGCCGTTGACTGCGGGCCGAACGGCGAGAGACCGTAGACGCCGATGCCGAGTCTCACGAGGTCGAATCGAGCCGACGGGACGCCGACCGCGCCGGCCGTCGCTGCGAGATGCAGGATGTCGGGGGCGAGTCCGGCCTCGCGAGCCGCCGCGACCGCATCCTCGAATGCCGAGACCTGTTTGAGATCCGCAGCGTCGCCGGCGTTCGCGAGGTGACTCCAGATGCCCCTCACCATGATGCGACCGGCGCGAGCGTGGGTGGCTGCGGCCTCGACCAACTCACGCCACTCCGTCGGCGAGGCCCCGTTACGACCGAGGCCGGTATCGATTTTCAGCTGCACGGCGGCGAC
>JAYVNU010000010.1:0-2460 GCA_043758345.1 Lacisediminihabitans sp. | reverse complement strand
TCTTCGTCTTCCACTGCATCGCACTTGTTCAAAAACACCACGATGAAGGGAACGCCCACCTGACGCGCGAGCAAAACATGCTCCTTCGTCTGGGGCATCGGACCATCAGTAGCCGCAACCACGAGGATTGCGCCATCCATCTGCGCAGCACCGGTGATCATATTCTTGATGTAGTCAGCGTGGCCGGGGGCGTCTACGTGCGCGTAGTGGCGCTTCTCGGTCTGGTACTCCACATGGGAGATGTTGATCGTGATTCCGCGCTGCTTCTCCTCGGGGGAGTTGTCGATCTGGTCGAACGCGTAAGACGCGTTCAACGTCGGGTACTTGTCGTGCAGCACCTTCGTAATCGCAGCCGTCAACGTGGTCTTACCGTGGTCGACGTGACCGATGGTACCGACGTTGACGTGTGGCTTAGTCCGCTCGAACTTTGCCTTCGCCAATTGGTCCTCCTCAGGACTTAGTTGTAGGAGCACACGTCCGATGAGTATCGGCCGCGCGCGCTACGGGGTTTGGATTTAGTTATGTTACTCGAGACGAATAACCGCTCCAGAGAGAGAGGTTATTCGCCCTTGTTCTTCTGGACTATCTCTTCAGCGACCGCGCGCGGAACCTCAGAGTAGCTGTCGAATGTCATGGAATAAACGGCGCGACCGGATGTCTTCGACCGAAGGTCTCCGACATAACCGAACATCTCCGACAGCGGTACCTTCGCAGCGATGACCTTGACGCCGGTGGCGTCTTCCATCGACTGGATCTGGCCCCGGCGGGAGTTGAGGTCACCGATGACGTCACCCATGTACTCCTCGGGCGTGCGAACCTCGACGGCCATCAGCGGCTCGAGAAGCACAGGGTCGGCCTTGCGAGCCGCCTCCTTGAACGCCATCGAGCCGGCGATCTTGAACGCCATCTCCGAGGAGTCGACGTCGTGCGATGCACCGTCGAGCAGGATCGCCCGCACGCCGACCATCGGATACCCGGCCAGCACACCGACCTGCAGCGCGTCTTGGATTCCGTGATCTACCGACGGGATGTACTCGCGCGGGATACGACCACCGGTGACCTTGTTGACGAACTCGTAGGTCTTGTCGGCCGTCACCTCGAGAGGCTCGAGCGAGATCTGGATCTTTGCGAACTGACCCGATCCACCCGTCTGCTTCTTGTGGGTGAAGTCGTGCTTCTCGACGATACGACGAATCGTCTCGCGATAGGCGACCTGAGGCTTTCCGACGTTCGCTTCGACGCCGAATTCGCGCTTCATCCGGTCGACGAGGATGTCGAGGTGCAGCTCGCCCATTCCGGCGATGATCGTCTGGCCGGTGTCGATGTCCTGCTCGACTCGGAACGTCGGGTCTTCCTCGGCCAGCTTCTGGATGGCTGTTCCCAGCTTCTCCTGGTCGGCTTTGGTCTTCGGCTCGATGGCGACCTGGATGACCGGCTCCGGGAACGTCATCGACTCGAGTACGACCTGGTTGTTCGGGTCGGAGAGCGTGTCGCCCGTCGTCGTGTCTTTCAGGCCGATCACGGCATAGATGTGCCCGGCGGTGACGGAATCGACCGGATTCTCCTTGTTGGAGTGCATCTGGAAGATCTTTCCGATGCGCTCCTTCTTGCCCTTGGTCGAGTTCATGACCTGGCCACCGGAGTCGAGGTGACCCGAGTAGACGCGGATGTAGGTGAGTCGTCCGAAGAACGGGTGAACCGCGACCTTGAACGCAAGGGCCGCAAACGGGTCCTTCGGGTCGGGGTGGCGCTCCACTACCTTCTCTTCGTCGCGGATGTCGTGGCCCTCGGTCGCCGGAACGTCGAGGGGGCTCGGCAGGTAGTCGACCACGGCATCCAGCATCGGCTGCACGCCGCGGTTCTTGAACGCCGAACCACAGAGCACGGGGTAGATCTGGCTCGACACGGTGAGCTTGCGGATGGCGGCCTTGATCTCCGCGACGGAGAAGTCGGTGTCGCCTTCCATGAACCGCTCGAGGAGCGCGTCGTCGGTCTCGGCGACGACCTCGATGAGGGCCGCGCGATACTCGTTCGCCTTCTCGACCAGGTCAGCCGGAATTACCTCGATGTCGTACTTGGAACCGAGCTCGACGTCACCCTTGGAGTCTCCGCGCCAGGTGAGCGCACGCATTTCGACGAGGTCGACCACACCCTCGAAGCTGTTCTCGAAGCCGATCGGCAGCTGGATGACCAGCGGCTTAGCCCCGAGGCGCTTGATGATGGTGTCTACCGTGAAGTAGAAGTCGGCTCCGAGCTTGTCCATCTTGTTGACGAAACAGATGCGCGGAACGTCGTACTTGTCGGCCTGGCGCCAGACGGTCTCGGACTGGGGCTCGACGCCCTCTTTTCCGTCGAAGACCGCGACGGCGCCATCGAGCACGCGAAGCGAACGCTCCACCTCGACGGTGAAGTCGACATGGCCCGGGGTGTCAATGATGTTGATCTGGTTCTTGTTCCAGA
>JAYVNU010000009.1:0-2460 GCA_043758345.1 Lacisediminihabitans sp. | reverse complement strand
TCGCCGAGGTGACGACATCCCTGCTTACCGGACGCCTCATCGTCGACGAGTCGCTGCCGCTCGTCGTGACGGGACGCGCCCCCTGGCGAACGGATGTCGAGGCGAGGGGGGTCACGGTGTCGCTTCGGGCTATCCCGGTTCGTGATCGCGGCGAGCGGATCGGCGCGATCGTGCTGTGCCGGGATGTCACGGAGCTGCGGCATCAGGAGCGTGAACTCATCACGAAGGATGCCACGATCCGCGAGATCCATCATCGGGTCAAGAACAACCTCCAGACGGTCGCCTCGCTGCTGCGTATCCAGGCCCGACGCTCGCACTCCGACGAAGCGCGGGAGTCGCTCAACCAGGCGATGCGCCGGGTGGCGGCGATCGCGGTCGTTCACGACACTCTCAGCGAAGGTCTCAGCCAAAACGTCGACTTCGACGTCGTATTCGATCGGGTGCTGAAGCTCATCGCGGAGGTCGCGTCGACGCACAACACGCAGGCGCATCCGAAGTTCACCGGCAGTTTTGGCGTGCTGCCGACCGAATACGCGACGCCGCTCTCACTCGCGCTGACCGAACTCGTCACGAATGCCGTCGAGCATGGCCTCGCCGGCCGCGAAGGCATCGTCGAGATCATCGCCGAGCGCACGGATGATGCCCTCAGCGTCACGGTTCGGGATAACGGAACGGGATTGCCGGAGGGCAAAGTCGGCTCGGGACTCGGAACTCAGATCGTGCGCACGCTGATCCAGGGTGAGCTGAGCGGCACCATCGACTGGCACACCATGGTCGGCGATGGCACAGAGGTCACCATCGAGATTCCGCTCACCTGGCTAGTGCGAGCGTAGTTCTCGCTGGGCTAGCTCTCGCTCGGGGCGATCGTGTTGCTGCCGGCAGTCTGTCGTCGGGTAGTCGCTGCTGCCTAGGAGGCGCGACGGGCGCGAGCGGCACGACGCTTGAGGGCGCGACGCTCGTCTTCACTGAGGCCGCCCCAGACTCCGGAATCCTGGCTGGTCTCGAGGGCGTACTGGAGGCACATCTCGGTGACACTGCAACGACCGCACACGGCCTTCGCCTTGTCGATCTGGTCGACGGCAGGACCGGTGTTGCCCACCGGGAAGAAGAGCTCAGGGTCGGCCGTGAGGCATGCGGCTTTGTCGCGCCAGTCCATGTGTGGTGCTCCTTCTATGTTGCGAACGCAGGGAGATAGTCCCTGACAGAGGCCGATGGGCCAAGATTCGAGTCGAGCTGGGGGGAATTTCGGGGCTACGCCTACAGCCCTGTAGGTGCAAATCAACCTCACATAGAATCTCATATTGGTTGTAGCAAATCAATAGACGATCGAGGTAAGAAGCTGTGAGCGAACCGCTAAAGGAGCACAAGCCCGCACTTTTGGTGCTGCTCGGGGTGCTTCTCTATGCCGAGGCAGTCGCGATGACCGGCGTGAGTGCCTACCTTCTTGTCGAACTCCTGACCGCGCGACCCGACTCCTATGCGAGTGCTGTCGCCATCCTGATTCTTGCCCTCGTCGCGGCGGCTTTCCTGTTCGTGCTCGCAACACACACCCTGCGCGGGCGTTCCTGGATCAGGGGGGCGGCCGTCACCTGGCAGGTGCTTCAGATCCTGATCGGTGTCGTCAGCCTTCAGGGACAATTCGCCAGGCCGGATATTGCGTGGGCACTCATCATCCCTGCGGCGGTCGTGCTCGTGCTGCTGTTCACCCCGCCGGTGCTAGCGGCCACGCGGCGGAGTGAGCCAGAGCTCTAGCGGTTTCCTCCGCCTCGCGCCTCAGGCATCGAGCCCGAGTTTCTTGCGAAGGGATGCGACGTGGCCGGTGGCCTTCACGTTGTAGAGGGGAAGCACGACGGTGTCGTCGCCATCCACGACGAACGTCGAGCGGAGGGTGCCGGTGACCATCTTGCCGTAGAGCGACTTCTCGCCGTAGGCGCCGTAGGCGTGGTGAACGGCGAGGTCCTCGTCGCTGAGGAGGGGAAAGTTGAGGGCCTGCTCATTCTGGAACTTCTTGAGGGGAGCGATCGGATCCTTCGAGATACCGAGCACCTGGTAGCCAGCCGACTTCAGTGAGTTGATGTTGTCGCGGAAGTCGCAGGCCTCGGTCGTGCAACCGGGGGTACTCGCCGCAGGGTAGAAGTATACGATCACGTTCTTGCCGGCGAAATCGGCGAGGGAGACATCCGACCCGTCCTGGTCTTTCAGCGTGAAGGATGGGGCCTTCTGGCCGGCTTCGAGCCTGATGGATGACGGCATGGGTTCTCCTCGCTTGTCGCTGTCTGACTGTCAATCCTAAGCACGTGCCCGAGTTCGCAATGGCGCTCTGCGGCCTGCTAATGTTTACCCTTGGCTCCCGCGCTAAGCGTTTCGCTCTCGGTGGGGCCGAAGCGCACCTCTAGCTCAATTGGCAGAGCAACTGACTCTTAATCAGTGGGTTCCGGGTTCAAGTCCCGGGGGGTGCAC
>JAYVNU010000008.1:0-22490 GCA_043758345.1 Lacisediminihabitans sp. | reverse complement strand
ACGCAGGATGACGAACGAGATCATCTGCATGATGGACGAGACGACGGCACCCCGGATGGCGATGTCCAGAGCGGTCGTTCCCGCCGCTCCCGCCGAGCAGCCGGTCGCGTCGACGAAGACGAGCAGCAGCAATCCGATCACCGCTCCGACGACGAGGGCCAGCACGGGGGTCTGCCGCTTTCCGGTGACCGAGAGGGCTTTCGGGCAGTACCCCGCGCGGGAGAGCGAATAGAGAGTGCGTCCGTTGGCGAACATGATGCCCTGAAACGAGGCGAGAAGCCCGACGAGCGTGAAGACCGCCAGGAGACCGGTGAGGCTCTTCGGCACCATAAAAGGGAGAAGTGGCTGCCGGGACTTCTGCATCTCCGAGGCACCGTTGACTCCGGTGTTGACGATGAAGATCGCGACGGCGCAGAGGAGAAGCGTGACCAGCGCGACGATGCCGGCCTTCGGAATGTCGCGCTGGGGGTTCTTCGTCTCCTCGGAGGCCAGCGGAAGCTCTTCGATGCCGAGGAAGAACCACATGGCGAACGGGATGACCAGCAGCATCGGGCCGAAACCGTGGGGAAGGAGGACGCAGTTACCGGCATCCGGCTTCACATTCCACAGATTGGTCACGTGGAACGACCCGGGGGCGAAGGCCACGATGACGAAGACGGCGAGGATGCCGATCGAGATGACGGAGACGATGATCGCGAGCCGGAACCCGTCGTGACCACGTACTCGATCGTCTCTGCAAGCCCGGTGATGAATCCACCCGACGGCCCCATCGCCTCACTCGCGAACGAGTATGCGCCACCGGTGTGGGCAAGTGCGGCCGACATCTCGCCGATCGAGAACCGCATCGTGAAGTACATGACGACCACGATGACGACGGCGATGGCCATTCCGCCGAACCCCGCATCCGACACCCCGAGTTTCCAGCCGGATAACTCACCGGAGATAACGGCCGCCACCCGAGCCCCCACGGGCCCCAGAACCCCGCACTGCGCTTGAGCGTGCGTTTCTCGAATTATCCTGCCTCGACCCTGTTGTAGGTCGCGCCGTCGAGCTTGCTGTCGGTCATGGCTTCTCCAGAGGCTTCGGGACGGAGGTGGCGGGCTCCTCACGCTTGTGCGAAAGTGTCGCGTTTATTGGTGGCTGATGTTTACCTTTGGATGCAAAAAGTTTGTTACGACGACGATGAATCGTCATCGCCCTCGCGTGATGTAAGGGTCGGCAGATACCCGCGTCCGCTAGGAGAATCACGCCGTCCGCACGCACCGGCATGCTCACGGCAGACCAACTCGACGCGCTGATCGACGACGGGGAGGTCGATACCGTCACCGTCGCTTTCACCGACATGCAGGGTCGCCTCGTCGGTGAACGGTCATCCGCTCGTCTGTTCAAGGAGGAGATCAGCAAGCACGGTGCCGAGTGCTGCAACTACCTGCTCGCGGTGGATGTCGAGATGAACGCCATCGACGGCCATCGCATCTCCTCCTCGGAGAAGGGCTACGGCGACATGGCGATGATCCCCGACCTGTCGGCGCTTCGACTCATACCGTGGCTTCCCGGTACCGCCCTCGTGATGGCCGATCTCACCTGGCTCGACGAGACGCCCGTTCCGCCGTCGCCGCGCGAGATCCTCAAGAAGCAGATCGCACGCCTCAGCGAGAAAGGCCTCGTGCCGTACGTCGGTACCGAGCTCGAGTTCATCGTCTTCGACGACACCTATCGGGATGCCTGGGGCAACGGCTACGTCGGTCCCATGCCGGTGAGTGATGACAACATCGACCACGCGCTGCTCGCGTCGACGCGGATGGAGCGGTTGCTGCGCGGTTTCTTGAACTGAGCTTGCTGGTCTCCGGGTCCAATCCGTCCGCCCGTCGCTGTCCAACCCCGTCCGTCCCACTGATCCCACCCGTCCCGCCCCACTGATCCCACCCGTCCCGCCCGCCGTCGGTCCACAACTCATGCAGTTTGCGGCGCGACGCCCGGGAAACCCCGTTTTCCGGGGGTACTGCCGCTCGCCGCGCGCGTTCTGCATGAGTTGTGGGCCGGGAGTCCGGGGCAGTATTGGGGAAAGGCGTAGACCAACGGAGGGGGCCACCGGACGGATGATGCACGACGACGAACTACCGATCGATGAGCCGCTCGTGCGCAGGCTGCTCACGCGGCAGTACCCCGCGTGGTCCGGGCTGCCGCTGACCCGGGTGGAGTCGGGCGGGACTGTCAACGCCATGTTCAGGCTCGGCGACGGGATGGCTGTTCGCCTCCCGCTCACGGAGCGATGGGGCGGAGACGTGCTGCACGAAGAGCGCTGGTTGCAACGACTGGCTCCCGAGGTGCCGGTTCGCATCCCGACGGTGCTCGGGCTCGGCGTTGCGGATGCGACCTATCCGAGCCCGTGGCTGATGGTCGACTGGATACCCGGAGCCCCTCCGCTGCCGGGATCGGTGGCGGATACCTCGCCCCTCGCCGAAGACCTCGCCCAGGTTCTGACGGCACTCCGCCGGATCGACACCGAGGGAGCGCCGCCCGGCTACCAGAGCGGCCCCGTGCGCGACCTCGACGGCGGGGTGGGCCATTGCATGACACAGTTCGACGACCTTTTGGACACCCGCGGGCTTGCGGGAATGTGGGCGGAGACCCTCTCGGCGGACGACTGGAATCAGGCGCCTGTCTGGGCACATTGTGATCTTCTCGGCGGAAACGTGCTCGTCGAAAACGGAAGGCTGTGCGGTGTCATCGATTTCGGGGCGGCGGGCATCGGGGACCCGGCCTGCGACCTGATGGCGGCCTGGAGCATCCTCCCCGCAGCGGGCCGCGATCGGTTGAGGGCGCTCATCGGCGTCGACGACTCGACCTGGCTGCGGGGTCGAGGGTGGGCGCTTTCGCAGGCGGTCATCGCGTTGCCGTATTACCGAGTGACCAATCCGACGATGGTGGCAGCGTCGCTGCATACGCTCGCGGAACTGCTGGGGCGGTAACCCTGACGGGATACGCAGGCTGAATGAGTCCGCGCAGGCTGAATGAGTCCGCGCCGGCTGAATGAGTCCGCGCCGGCCGAGGAATGCCGCCGCGCAGGCAATTCGCGAGCGGCCGCTCGCGCAGACGCTCCGAACTTCGCGAGTGGTCGAAAATGGTCGCTCGACGCGATGGGAGCCGACCATTCCTGACGACTCGCGAGCGGTAGAGCCCGCGGGTCGCGGTGGTCCATCCTGGTGCGGACGAGGATCAAGCGGTCGGCGGGGTGCGCGGGGTGCGCGGTTTGGTCGGCGGCTTTGCGGGTGCTGCCGCCGGCACGATGGGCTTCGTCGAACGCGGGGCGGGGATGATGGGTTTCGTCGAACGCGGGGCGGGGATGATGGGTTTCGTCACCGTGTCATCCGGTGCGAGACGCTTGGTCGGGGTCGGGGCCGGGGTCGGCGTCGAGCGCGTTGCGGGCTTCGTCACGATCGGTTTGGTGGCCGCCGGCGAGGGTTCCGGAGTGGCGACCATCGGGTTGACCACTGTCGGCCCGGTGTCGGAAGAGGGGGGCACGGCAGCACCGGGAACGGCAGCAGCGGGAACGGCAGCACCGGGCACCGCAGCAGAGGTGGGCACGGATGCAGCGGAACCGGCAGCAGGCGCGGAGGCCGCCCCAGCGGCGGGCATGGATGACGGCGACGTCGACGTAGCCGACACGCCAGGCTCGGTCCGCGCCGGCTGGTTCTTCGCGATGTACAACTGGGCGGCCCGGGTGCCGACGAGCAGGAACCTGACGAGCAGGAAGATCAGCGTGACGAGCACACCGAGGCAGAGAAGACTGAACAGTCCCCAAATGATGAGCCCGAACACTCCGAAGAGGTTGGCGCCGAAGGGCATGACCGGTCCGTACATGATCAGCTCCCTTCCACTTCGGCGTTGTTCGCGTCTTCGATGACAGTGCCGACGGCGATCGCCACGCTGAGTCCCCAGCTAATCCACATGAGGATGAGTCGCCAGTCGCGCGGACCCTTTCGCGTGGTCTGCAGAGCACCGACCCCACCGAATACGGCGCTCAGGAATGTTCCACTGAAAATGTACTTGCGCACTGTGTGCCTCCCGGATGTGTGACAGCCACGGTACCCGAAGTGGCCAAGCCGGGGCACGGGTCGCCTTAGTGTTGAGGCGTGCGTGCAGCCATTCTCGGTGGGATCCTCCTCGCGATCGGCGCTGTCACGGTCGCCTCCGGGATTCTCCCGCTATCGAACGTCGGCGATCTCGCGAACCGGGTCTGGCCCATCCTGCTGTTCGTCGTCGCGATCACGGTCGTCACGGAGTTGGCCGCAGAAGCCCAGCTTTTTCGCGTCGTCGCCCACCAGGCCGCGCACTGGGGGCGGGGTCGCACCTGGGTGCTCTGGCTGCTCGTGCTCGCGCTCGCCGTGCTCTCGACGGTCTTCCTCTCACTAGACACGACCGCGGTCCTGCTGACCCCTGTGGTGGTTTTGCTCGCTCGACACGTCGGTGTCTCCCCTCTTCCCTTCGCGTTGACGACGGTCTGGCTCGCCAATACCGCGTCGCTGCTGCTCCCGGTCTCGAATCTCACCAACCTGCTGGCGATGCACGCGATGGGCTCGCTCGGTCCGCTCGGATTCGCCGCCCTCATGATCGTGCCGGCGACGATCGCGATCGTCGTGCCGGCGCTCATCCTCTTCCTCGTCTATCGGCGCAGCCTGCTCGTGCGGTACGAGACTCAGGATGTCGACCAGCCAACGGACCGCGTATTACTGATTGCGAGCGCGGTCGTGGTCGTCGCGCTGTTCCCGCTGCTCGTGTCCGGTATTGCGGTCTGGATCCCGACGATGGGCGCCGCGATCGTGCTCGGGGTCTTCTTTCTGGTCCGACGGCGGGATGTCATCCACTTCGGGCTCGTTCCCTGGCAGCTCGTCGTGTTCGCGAGCGGACTGTTCCTCGTCGTCGAGGCCGCCCATTCGCTCGGACTCGGAGCGGTTCTCGCGGCGGTCAGCGGCAGCGGGCACGACCCGGTTTCGCTTCTTCGCCTCGCCGGAACAGGTGCTCTCGGGGCGAACGCCGTCGACAATCTGCCCGCCTATCTCGCTCTCGAGCCGGTCGCCGGTGATCCGGTGAGGCTCGCGGCACTGCTGATCGGGGTGAATGCCGGGCCGCTGATCACTCCGTGGGCGTCTCTGGCGACGCTGCTCTGGCACCAGCGATTGTCGGCCCTCGAGGTGGAGATCTCGTGGCGGAAGTACATGCTGCTCGGCCTCGTCGCGGCACCCCTCACGGTGGGTCTCGCGACCCTCGGTCTCGCCCTCAGCCATCCCGGAACCTGAAACGAAAATGAAAAGACGCTGGCAAACTGATCGATCAGTCAGAATCTGACCGGTCGGTCAGACTGCGGTTTTATCCGTGGCTACTTCTTCCGATGAACGGAAAACCGTCGCACTCGCGGAATTCGCGTCCGCCGGTTACTCGGCGACCTCCATCCATATGATCGCCGACCTCGCCGGGGTGTCGAAGTCCAGCGTGCTCTCTCACTTCGCCTCGAAAGAACTGCTGCTCGAGGCGACGGTCGCCCCGCGATCGACCGCATGGCGGAGATCCTGTCAGAGCTCGCCTCCGGACCGATCACCCCCGAGCGACGCCTCGCATTCCTCGCCGAGTTCTTCCAGGCATCCACCTCGCCCGTCGAGGACAAGATGCGCTTCGCCATCGCCCTGGGGGCGCCGCCTACACCCAGGACACCCCGGGGTTCCAGGTTTCCGTCAACGAGACGCGCAATGCCCTCGTCACGATTCTCTGGGAGCTGCTCGCTCCGATCGCCACCGTCCCTCTCACCACCCAGGAGTAGGGCAATGCCAACACTTCTCTATCGTCTCGGTCGCTTCTTCTACCGCCGTTCCTGGCGGGTTATCGGCGTCTGGCTCATGCCGCTCGTGGGTGTTCTCGGGGGCGGGATCGCGCTCGGCGGCCAGACCCAGAACTCCGACGCCATCCCGGGAACGGAGTCGCAGAACGCCCTCGACAGGCTCTCGGCCGTCTTTCCCTCGGTTGCCGGGGCGACCGCTCAGGCCGCCGTCGAGGTTCCGGCCGGCTCCAAGATCGCCGACGCCAAGTACGGGGCGGCGATCACTCAGCTGAACGCGAAGATCACGAAGATCTCGGGCGTCGACACCGTCATCGGGCCGTTCTCGCAGTAGGCGACCGGATCGGTCAGCAGTGACAAACAGTATGCGAGATCTCAGGTGCAACTGAAGGGAACAGTCGCAACGGTGAAGCCCGCCACTCTCACAGAGCTGAAGGCGACCGCAAAGATCGGTGAGGATGCCGGGATGACGGTCGCATTCGGCGCCCAAGTCCTGCCCGATCATAGTTTCGGAATCACGACGACAGAACTTTTCGGCGTGATCTTCGCGGGGATCGTTCTCATCATCACCGTCGGTTCGCTGCTCGCCGCCGACATGCCGCTAGTGAGTGCTCTGGTCGGAGTCGGAATCGTCATCGAGGCCATCACCGAACTGACGGCCTTCACGACGGTCTCGAGCTCTGCCCCCTCCTCGCGTTGATGATCGGTCTCGCGGTCGGGACCGCCGGCAGCGCGGTCGTCTTCGCGGGAGTCACCGGCATCATCGCCCTGCTCGGACTGCTGGTGGTCAACATCCCGTTCCTCAGCGTGATGGGCGTCACCGCCGCCCTCGCGGTGCTGCTCGCCATCGGCGTCGCGCCGACCCTCGTGCCAGCATTGCTTGGCCACGCAAAGGGTCGCCTCGCACCGAAGCCCGGCTCCCGCGCATTCAAGCGG
The DNA here is from genome assembly GCA_043758345.1 of Lacisediminihabitans sp. Lineage (GTDB taxonomy): Bacteria > Actinomycetota > Actinomycetes > Actinomycetales > Microbacteriaceae > Lacisediminihabitans. Next base: position 15,721 of record JAYVNU010000008.1, on the reverse strand, counting down.
GCGACCGAGAACCTCGCCGGCAAGACGACCATGGGGGTTCGCTGGGTGCGCGGGGCGATGAAACGGCCAATGCTCGCGACCTTCGCGGTGCTCGGAACCCTCGCCATCCTGGCCCTCAGCCTCGACCTGAACCTTCCGGACGGAGCGTCGGAGCCGAAAGGATCGACTCAGCTGCAGGCGTACTCGATGATCGAGAATGGCTTCGGTGCCGGGTACGACGGCCCCCTCATCGTGGCCGTCGACATCACACAGACCGCGACGTTCATGCCGGTTCTCAAGGCGATCGCAGCGCGACTCGAGAAGCTCCCGGACGTTGCGAAGGTCAGCCAGGGACTCCCCGATACGACCCTAGACACGGCAATCATCCAGGTGATCCCGAAGAGCACCCCGAATGATCCGTCGACCAAGCAGCTGGTGCAGTCGAACCGGAATATCGCTCCGCCGATCAAGGCGACGTACGACACACCGACCTCGGTCAGCGGCGCGACGGCCGTCGGCATGGACGTGTCGAACCGTCTCACCAGCGCGCTGATCCCCGTCGGAATCGTCGTGGTCGGTCTGTCCGTCATCCTGCTGATGATGGTGTTCCGCTTGGTGCTCGTGCCGATCAAAGCCGCTGTCGGGTTCCTTCTCTCCGGTGCATCATCGCTCGGCGGCGGCGTCGTCGTCGTCGCTATCTTCCCGTGGGGATGGCTCGCCCGTGTCTCCGGGGTCGAACATCCGGGACCCATCCTCAGCTTCATGCCGATCATCCTGATGGCCGTGCTCTTCGGCCCCGCCATGGACTACGCGGTGTTCCTCGTGTCGGGGATGCGGGAATCGTTCGTTCAGAGGGGCGACGCCCGGTAGGCGGTGGCGACCGGATTCGCCAACGGCGCGCGGCTCGTCACCGCGGCCGCCCTCATGATGTTCCTCGTCTTCTTCGCGTTCGTCCCGGGCGGATCCGGCGCGGTCCAGGCTATCGCGCTCGGCCTCGCCGCGGGCGTCGCCTTCGACGCGTTCCCCGTGCGGATGTCCCTTGTCCCTGCCGTCGAGTGGACACGCACCCAGCAGGTATCCGCGATCAGCACGGAGTCGCTGTTCGTCGACTCCGAAGCGAACGCCATCGGCCCGATCGACCTCGCCGTACCCGCCGGCGGGCTGGTGCTCGCGCACGGCGACGTCTCCGACCGTCGGCTGGTGGCCGCGACGTTGGCCGGTCGTCTCTATCCGGTGTCGGGGCGTGCGCAGGTGGTCGGGCATTCCGTTCCGTCCGAGTCGGGGGCGGTCTCGCGCCTCGTCGCGATCGCGGATGCCGGGATGATCGGCCGCGAAGACTCCCCGATCACTCTCGGAGAGTTGTTCGCCGAACAGCAGTCGCTCACTCAGCCGAGACGCAATCGACCAACTCGACAGCTTCGCGCTCGCCGAGGATGAGGATGCCTACATCAGGCCGGTCTGTTCACTCGCGGCCTCGACGACCACCATCGTGCTCGTTTCCCGGGAGCCGGCTCGGGCGAGCGCGAACCTCGGCGGGATCGGGCGCCCCTTCGGACGCATCGACTTCGACGCGCTTCCGCGGTCGTCATCCGCACACCCATACGGTCATCGCGCGGCTCCCGATGAATCGGGCGCGCCACTCGACCAGCCCGGCACCGCACTCGACCCGCAAGAAGCACTCCTGTGAGTAAGACATCTGAAACCGCGGGCGGCGATCCCCGCCGTCGCTGGCTCCGGCCGATCGCGATCATCGCGGTCGCCCTGGTGCCGCTGGCATTCGCCGGCCTCGTCGTCGGCGCGCCATCCCGGGCCGACACGTTGATCAAGCACGTGCCGGCTGCGATCGTGAACGGTGACAAGCTCACCTACCAGACGGGGACGGATGGCGAGAAGACGCCGATCTTCGTCGGACCGCAGCTGGTCACGGAGCTCACCGGCAGCAACAGCGGTTTCGACTGGACGGTGTTCGATAGCACCGACGCGACGACCGCGCTCAAGAACGGCACCATCGATGCGATCCTCACCGTTCCGAAGGACTTCTCGAAGTCGATCATCTCCCTCTCGTCGGCGACGGAATGACGTCGACCTTCGGCACGGCGATCACCCAGCAGTACATCTCGGGGATCTACGCGAGCGTCGGCAGCCTCGGCTCGTTCCTCGGAAACGCGGCGGATGGCGCGGGCACGATCGCGACCAGTGCCACGACTCTCGAAACCGGACTCGGTAGCCTCGCGAGCGGGTCGGCCTCGTCAGAGGCGGCGCCGCCAAGCTCTCGACCGGAATCGCGCAGCACACGGGCTGAGTGGATTCGCTGAACTCGGGGCTCTCGAAGGTCAACGCGGGCGCCTCCCAGGCCGTGCAGGCGAGCCAGGGCATCTCGCAGCTTGCGGCCGGCGTCCTCAGCTCTCCGGGGGATCGGCAGGGCTGCGGACGGGGGCCGACAAGGCGCCGACAAGCAGCTCGGCGGCGAGCGCGAAGGCCTCGAAGATCGCATCCGACCCGATCTCGTTCCCGGTGGTCCGCGACAACAAGATCGGTGATCTCGGAAAGGTCATCGCGACGTTCTTCGTTCCCTTCGGTCTCGGGTGGGCGCGATCGCGACCTTCCTCGTGCTTCGCCCCGCATCCCAGCGCGCGCTCGCCCTCACGGCCCTCCACTACCTACTCACGATCGGGCTCGGGCGTGGAGGCCTCATCGTCTCGCTGCTCGTGCTCGCGGTTCAGCTGACCTCCACCGGAGGGCTTAACCCCGCACGGTCGAGGCCTGAGACGGAGCGTCGCTAGATCCAGTCGCGCTTCTTGAAACTGAGGTACAGCGCGACGGAGGCGACGATGATCAGGCTGAGGGACGCCCAGGCGCCCCAGACGGTCCCGAAGCCGATAAAGGTCAGATTCTGGCCGAAGAACCCGGTGATCGCTGTCGGCACCGCGATGATCGCCGCCCAGCTGGTGACCTTCTTCATGATCAGGTTCATCCGATTGGACTGGATACTGAGATTCGTGTCGAGGATCGTCGAGACGAGGTCGCGAAGGGAATCCGTCGAGTCCGTGGCTCGCAGGACGTGGTCGTAGACATCTTGGAAATAGGGGGCCATCTCCGGGTCGAGCCCCTCGAGGTCGCGGCGCAGCAGGGTGTTGAGCACCTCGCGCATCGGGAGCACGACTCGGCGCAGTTCGACGAGCGACTTTCGCACCTCGAACGATTGGCGCTGCACCTCCTTGTCGCGCGGCTTGTCGTCGAAGAGCGCGCCCTCCAGCAACTCGATCGCCGTGTCGAGCTCCTGAACGGTGTCGAAATGCTTGTCGACGACAACGTCGAGAAGCCCCCAGAGGAGAAACGCGACGCCGTGCGAGGCGAGATCCGGATTCTCGTCCCAGCGGGCGACGACCGCAGACATGTCGTAGTCGGGGGAATGCACGGTGACCAGTGCGTGAGGGGTGATGAAGGCCTTGATCTCGGTTCGCGTGAGTTCTCCGGACTCGGCATTGAATTCCACGGCATAGGCCGCTAAGAAGAAGTGCGTGTCATAGCGATCGAGCTTCGAACGCTGGTGGTCGTGCACGGCGTCTTCTACGGCGAGCGGATGAAGACTCAACTCCTCTTCGATGGCAGCGAGATCGTCCGTCGCCGGCGACACGAAATCCGCCCACACCGTGCACCCCTTCCGCACGATGTACTCGGAGATCTCGGCCACCGGAAAGTCCCTCGTCTTCAGAGTGCCGTTGCTGTAGAGCCGGGTAGTCGCCATGCGGGCAATGGTAACTCGCGCACTTTGGTACCATTGACCAACCCCATGGACGCTACGCCGATCACCCCTGCCGCCGGCGAATACGGATTCATCGTGGTTTCTAATCGCCTCCCCGTCGACCGCGTCATCGATGCCGACGGCACCGCAAGCTGGGCACGCTCGCCGGGGGGACTCGTCACCGCGCTCGAGCCGGTCATGCAGAAGAACGCCGGCGCCTGGATCGGCTGGGGTGGCCAGCCCGACCTCGAGCTCGAGCCCTTCGACAACGACGGGATCCGCATCGTTCCGGTGGCGTTGAGTGCCGCCGAGATCGCCGACTACTACGAGGGTTTTTCCAACGACACCCTCTGGCCGCTCTACCACGACGTCATCGCGCCACCCAGGTACCACCGCGAATGGTGGGAGAGCTACGTCGAGGTGAACCAGCGATTTGCGGCGGCCGCGGCATCCGCTGCCTCCGCCGGAGCCATCGTCTGGGTGCAGGACTATCAGCTGCAGCTGGTGCCGAAGATGCTGCGCGAACTGCGCCCCGACCTCACCATCGGCTTCTTCAACCACATCCCGTTTCCTCCTTACGGCATCTACTCGCAGCTCCCCTGGCGCGCACAGATCGTCGAAGGACTACTCGGTGCCGACGTGATCGGCTTCCAGCGGGTGGCTGACGCCGGCAACTTCCAGCGCGCGGTGCGACGACTGAAGGGCTACACGACCAAGGGCACACAGGTCGAGGTGCCGCTTGTCGACGACACCCCGGGTGTACGGGTCTTCGGTCCGATCAAACGTCAGGGCAGCTTCCGCACGGTGATCGCCCGATCGTTTCCGATCTCCATCGATTCGGCCAGTTTCGAGCAGCTCGCGAGGACCCCGGCAGTGCAGGCGAGGGCGAAGCAGATCCGGGAGGAGCTCGGAAATCCGCAGACCATCATGCTCGGCGTCGACCGGCTCGACTACACGAAGGGCATCGGTCACCGCCTCAAGGCGCTCGGGGAGCTGCTCGCCGAGGGGCGTCTCAGCGCGGAGGATGTCACGCTGCTTCAGGTTGCGAACCCGAGTCGTGAGCGGGTGCAGGCGTATATGGCGCTCCGCGACGAGATCGAGCTGACGGTCGGTCGCATCAACGGCGACTATGCAACCATCGCCCACACCCCGATCAGTTACCACCATCATGGCTATCCCCGGGAGGAGATGGCGGCGCTCTACCTCGCGGCCGACGTCATGCTCATCACCGCCCTTCGCGATGGTATGAACCTCGTCGCAAAGGAATACGTGGCGTGCCGCTTCGACGACGACGGCGTTCTGGTGCTCAGTGAATTCGCGGGCGCGTCCGATGAGCTGAAGCGGGCACTGCTCATCAATCCCCACGACATCGATGGACTCAAGGATGCGATGATTCGGGCCGTCTTGATGCCGAAACGGGAGCGCACGGCGCGTATGCGCTCGCTCCGGAAGAGGGTGTTGGAGCATGATGTCGCCCGCTGGTCGGACGAATTTCTGCGGGTACTCGGTACCTTCGGGCACCACGGGGCTGCGGGACATCCTCTCCGCTGATGGTCGACGTCGATACCCCGCCCAATTTCTCCCGCCTCCCCGAACCCTTCATCGGCGCCCTGCGAGAACTCGCCCGCACCAGACGGCTGCTCGTCGCGCTCGATTTCGACGGAACCCTCGCTCCGGAGGTGGATGACCCGGAGGCGGCACGCGCGCTGCCGGAGGCTCGTGCCGCGGTCGCGAGGCTCGCGGCAATGCCGAACACGCGCATTGCACTCGTCTCCGGGCGAGCGCTGAAGAGCCTCATCCATGTGGCGGATGTCTCGGACGACGTGCTTCTCGTCGGCTCGCACGGAATCGAGCTAAGGCTCGACAGCCCCGATGACGGGCTCGCCCTCGACGCCGCGGAACTCGCGCGCGTCAGTGTGCTGAAGGAGGTGCTCGGTGAGGTCGCGGACTCGTTCGATCTGGTCTGGCTCGAGCCGAAGCCCGCCGGCTTCGCCCTGCACACGCGTCTCGCGACGGAGCACAACAGCCGCATCGCTCACCTTGTCGCGCGCAGCGAGACCGCGGCGGAGCTTCAGGATCTGACGGTGCGTGACGGCAAGAATGTGCTCGAGTTCTCGGTTCGCTCGACGACGAAGGGCGAGGCGGTCGAGCACCTTCGCGCCTACACGTCGGCGACGGCGGTCTTCTATGCCGGCGACGACGTGACCGACGAGGACGCGTTTGCGGCGCTCGGGGCGGATGATGTCGGCCTGAAGAGCGGTGAGGGGGCGACGCTCGCGAACTTCCGAGTGCCCGGGCCAAGTCAGGTCGCGCGGGCGCTCAACCTCCTCGCGGACCTGCGCGACGGGGACGTGCACGAACAGTAGCTCGTAAGTTTCGTTCTTCGCTCCGTACTTTTCTAGCGATCCCAGCCTGATCTGAACTTATCGTGCGTGCTCGCCGACCGACCGTGACGCCGACATCTGCGTTTCGGTCATGTCACTTTGCGATGACATCACCCTCACGTGACATGAGCGCACCCACCCGGCGATTTCCGAGGCCCTCGGTGTCACTTCGACATGACCTCCGGCTGACGTGACAAGTCGATAACGAAGGTGCGGCGACGGCACGACAGCGACGACTCTCAGGGCATCCGGCGATTGCGGCCCACCCGCACGGCCCGCCCGCACGCCCCACCCACACGGCCAACGCGATCCTCGCGGGCAATACACTTTGTTACATGTCCGAAACAGTTGACTGGAAGCCGCGATCACGCGTCGTAACCGATGGCATCGAAGCCACGACCTCTCGCGGAATGCTGCGCGCGGTCGGCATGGGTGACGACGATTGGGACAAGCCGCAGATCGGCATCGCCAGCTCGTGGAACGAGATCACCCCCTGCAACCTCAGCCTCGACCGCCTCGCACAGGCGTCGAAGGAGGGTGTGCACGCCGGCGGTGGCTACCCGCTGCAGTTTGGCACCATCTCCGTCAGTGACGGCATCAGCATGGGCCACGAGGGCATGCATTTCTCACTGGTCAGCCGCGAGGTCATCGCCGACTCCGTCGAGGTCGTCATGCAGGCCGAGCGACTCGACGGCTCCGTGCTGCTCGCCGGCTGTGACAAGTCGCTGCCCGGCATGCTGATGGCTGCCGCTCGACTCGACCTCGCATCCGTGTTCCTCTACGCCGGATCTATCGCGCCCGGCTGGGTCAAGCTGACAGACGGAACCGAGAAAGAGATCACGATTATCGACTCCTTCGAGGCGGTCGGTGGCGTGAAAGCCGGAACGATGAGCCTCGAGGATGCCCACCGCATCGAGTGCGCGTTCGCGCCCGGCGAAGGTGCCTGCGGCGGCATGTACACCGCCAACACCATGGCGAGCGTCGCCGAAGCGCTCGGGATGTCCCTCCCGGGCTCCACGAGTCCGGCTAGCGCCGACCGGCGCCGGGACCACTTCGCGCGCCTCTCCGGCGAGGCCGTCGTCAACATGCTGAAACTCGGCATCACGACCCGCGACATCCTCACCATCGAGGCCTTCGAGAATGCGATCACCGTGGCAATGGCCCTCGGCGGATCGACCAACGTCATCCTTCACCTGCTCGCGATCGCCTATGAGGCGGACGTGAAGCTCACCATCGACGACTTCAACCGCATCGGCGACAAGGTCCCGCATCTCGCCGACATGAAGCCGTTCGGAAAGTACGTGATGAACGACCTCGACCGGCAGGGCGGCATCCCGGTCCTCATGAAGGCGCTGCTCGACGTCGGACTGCTGCACGGCGACGCCCTCACCGTTACCGGCAAGACGCTCGCCGAGAACCTCGCGGAGATCAACCCCGATGACCTCGACGGCAAAGTGCTTCGCACGCTCGATAACCCGATCCACGCCTCCGGCGGCCTCACGGTGCTGAAAGGCTCCTTCGCGCCCGAGGGCGCCGTCGTCAAGACCGCCGGCTTCGACGCCGATGTCTTCGAGGGCCCGGCACGGGTGTTCGAGCGTGAGCGCGCAGCCATGGACGCCCTGACGGAGGGCACCATCGCGAAAGGCGACATCGTCGTCATCCGCTACGAAGGACCGAAGGGCGGCCCCGGAATGCGTGAGATGCTCGCGATCACCGCTGCCATCAAGGGTGCCGGGCTCGGCAAAGATGTATTACTCTTGACCGACGGCAGATTCTCAGGCGGCACAACCGGACTGTGTATCGGCCACATAGCACCCGAAGCGGTGGACGAAGGTCCGATCGCCTTCGTGCGCGATGGTGATCTAATACGGGTCGATATCGCCGCTCGCTCCCTCGACTTACTCGTCGAGCCAGCAGAGCTCGCAGCTCGCCATGACGGCTGGGCTCCACTTCCTCCGCGCTACACCCGTGGCGTGCTCGCGAAGTACACCAAGCTCGTGCACTCGGCCGCCGAGGGTGCGATCACCGGCTAACTTCCCGTTTCTCCACACCATCGAAGACCCAAGGAATCAGATGTCCACGGACACACCCGTGCCCACAGCAACACTCCCCTCCGCCGCGAAAGCGAAACCTGCTTCGGTAGAGATCCTCACCGGATCCGGCGCCATCCTCCGCTCGCTCGAGATGCTCGGGATCAAGGATGTCTTCGGCCTCCCCGGCGGCGCGATCATCCCCTTCTATGACGAGCTCATGTCGTCGACGGCGATCCGTCACATCCTGGTGCGCCATGAGCAGGGCGCCGGCCATGCCGCAGAGGGCTACGCCGCGGCATCCGGCGGGATTGGTGTCGCCATCGCGACCTCGGGCCCCGGTGCGACGAATCTCGTCACGGCCATCGCCGACGCCTACATGGACTCGGTGCCGATGTTGGCGATCACCGGCCAGGTCTTCTCGAGCCTGATGGGGACGGATGCCTTCCAGGAGGTCGACATCGTCGGCATGACGATGCCGATAACCAAGCATTCATTCCTCGTGACACGGCCGGAAGACGTGCCGGCGACGCTCGCCGCGGCCTTCCACATCGCGACCACCGGTCGCCCCGGGCCCGTGCTGGTCGACATCACGAAGGACGCGCAGCAGAACAGTGCGCCGTTCATCTGGCCGCCGAAGGTCGACCTCCCCGGCTACCGTCCGGTGGTCAAGGCGCACGGAAAGCAGGTACAGGCCGCGGCCAGGCTGCTCGCCGATGCGAAGCGTCCGGTGTTCTACATCGGCGGGGGAGTCGGGCGGGCGAAGGCCTCGGCCCAACTTCTGGAGCTCGCCGAGAAAGTCGGGGCCCCGATCGTCACCACGCTGATGGCGCGCGGTGTCTTCCCCGACTCGAATCCGCTCAACCTCGGCATGCCGGGGATGCATGGCACCGTTCCCGCGGTGCTCTCCCTCCAGGAATCCGACCTCCTCATCGCGATCGGCGCACGCTTCGACGACCGGGTAACCGGTAAGCCGAGCGAGTTCGCGCCGGATGCCAAGGTCGTGCACGTCGACATCGACCCGGCCGAGATCTCCAAGATCCGCATTGCCGATGTTCCCATCGTCGGCGATGCCAAGGATGTCATCGCCGACCTCTCCACCGCCTTCAGCGAGGCGACGAAGGGGACTGCCTATGATCTCTCGGAATGGTGGGTGCGCCTCAATGCGCTGCGGGAGCAGTATCCGCTCGGCTACGACGAGCCCGACGACGGCTTGCTCAGTCCGCAGTACGTCATCAAGCGCATCGGCGAGATCACCGGCCCGGAAGCGATCTATGCCGCGGGTGTCGGCCAGCATCAGATGTGGGCCGCGCAGTTCATCAAGTACGAGCGACCGAACGCGTGGCTGAACTCCGGCGGCGCGGGCACGATGGGCTACGGCGTTCCGGCCGCCATGGGCGCGAAGGTCGCGGAACCAGATCGTATCGTCTGGGCGATCGACGGGGACGGCTGCTTCCAGATGACCAATCAGGAGCTCGCCACCTGCACGATCAACAACATCCCGATCAAGGTCGCGATCATCAACAACTCTTCGCTCGGGATGGTGCGCCAGTGGCAGTCCCTGTTCTACGACGGACGCCACTCCTTCACCGACCTGAACACCGGCCACGGAACCGTAATGGTGCCCGACTTCGTGAAGATGGCTGACGCCTATGGTGCCCTCGGCATCCGCGTCACGAAGCTCGAAGAGGTGGATGCCGCCATCAAGCTGGCCAACGAGACCAACGACCGCCCCGTGGTGATCGATTTCATCGTGAGCCGCGACGCCCTCGTCTGGCCGATGGTGCCGCAGGGCGTCGGCAACTCGATGGTGCAGTACGCGCGGGAGCACGCGCCCGAGTGGGGAGAGGAGTAGCCGTATGAGTCACCACGTTCTGTCCCTCCTCGTCGAAGACAAGCCCGGCTTGCTGACCCGCGTCGCCGGGCTTTTCGCGCGCCGCGGGTTCAACATCGAGAGTCTCGCCGTCGGGGCGAGCGAGATCCCGAGCCTGTCCCGCATCACCGTGGTCGTCGACGTCGAGGAACTGCCGCTCGAGCAGGTGACGAAGCAGTTGAACAAGCTCATCAACGTGATCAAGATCGTCGAGCTCGACCCGACGCAGACCGTTCACCGCGAGCACATGCTGATCAAGGTGCGGGTCGACAACACCACCCGGTCGCAGATCCTTGAGGCCGCGACGCTCTTCCGTGCTCGGATCGTGGATGTCGCGACCGACGCCCTCGTGATCGAGGTCACCGGCGACACGGCGAAGGTCGAAGCGCTGCTGCGCGTGCTCGAGCCCTACGGAATCAAGGAGATCGCGCAGTCGGGTCTTCTCGCCATCGGTCGCGGCGGCAAGAGCATCACCGAGCGCGTCTACAAGAATTAGCTCGCCCGGCTGATCCGTCCGCTGATCGAGCTTGTCGAGATCGCCAACGAACCACCGAAACCTCCAATAGAAAGTAAGACAGTGACCGAAATCTTCTACGACAAAGACGCCGACATCTCCCTCATCCAGGGTAAGAAGGTCGGGGTCATCGGCTACGGCTCGCAGGGTCATGCCCACGCGCTCAACCTGCGCGATTCCGGCGTCGAGGTCAAGATCGGACTGAAGCCCGACTCGAAGTCGATCCAGAAGGCGAAGGAGGCCGGCTTCGACGTGCTGACGAGCGCGGACGTCGCCGAGTGGGCCGACGTGATCGTCATCCTCGCGCCCGACCAGTATCAGCGCTTCGTCTACAACGACGACATCCTTCCGCACCTGAAGCCGGGCAAGGCGATCCTTTTCGGCCACGGATTCAACATCCGCTTCGGGTACATCACAGCCCCTGAGGGAGTGGATGTCATCATGGTCGCCCCGAAGGGCCCCGGCCATACCGTGCGCCGCGAGTTCGAAGCCGGACGCGGGGTTCCCGTCATCGTCGCCGTCGAGGAAGATGCGACCGGCCAGGCCTGGCAGCTCGCCTGGAGCTACGCGAAGGGCATCGGCGGGCTTCGTGCTGGCGGCATCAAGACCACCTTCACCGAGGAGACCGAGACCGACCTGTTCGGCGAGCAGGCCGTGCTCTGCGGTGGAGTGTCGCAGCTCGTGCAGTACGGCTTCGAGACCCTCACCGAGGCCGGGTATCAGCCGCAGATCGCGTACTTCGAGGTGCTCCACGAGCTGAAGCTCATCGTCGACCTGATGTGGGAGGGCGGCATCGCCAAGCAGCGCTGGTCGGTCTCCGACACCGCGGAATACGGCGACTACGTCTCCGGCCCGCGCGTCATCGACCCGCACGTGAAAGAGAACATGAGGGCCGTGCTCTCCGACATCCAGGACGGCACCTTCGCCAAGCGGTTCATCGCCGACCAGGATGCCGGAGCTCCCGAATTCCTCGCCCTCCGCAAGAAGGGCGCAGAGCACCCGATCGAGGCCACCGGCAAGGAGCTGCGGGCGCTCTTCGCCTGGAAGCAGGTCGACGAGGATTACGTCGACGGTAGCGCTGCGCGCTGACGGGTGATGTCGGGCTGGCTCGGATTCTCGGATCCGGGCCAGTTCGTGCGTTAGGGGCCGATGCATTGCCCCCTCCTGCGCGAAGTGGCCCGAGTGCGGGGCGGTGTGGTGTGAGCTACAGCGCGAGGTGCGCGATCTCGACGAAAGCACCGATGATGCCGACCCAGAGCACGGCGGACGCGGAGAATGCGATCGCCAAGCCCGCGGCCCGACGGCGTGCGGTGCGTTCCGGAGCACGGGGCGGAGTGCCACGCGACAGGCGCGGCGTGAATCGTTCTGCTGTGTCAGTCATGTCAGCCCCCGCTCGATCACGCCCCCGCGCGTTTTTCTCACTGTATCCACGCTGGTGCACTCAGTCTACAAATGCGCCTCCACGTGGGGGCGTTCTGTTGCGTGGCGTGGCGGAAGGACACTAGGAACGTGGCTTCCACCGTCCCGGCCTCGACCAACCCTGCTCCGGCAAGGTGCGCGATCGCCGCGATGATGCTCATCGTCGCCTCCCCGCTCACGACGTCGTGCTGCAGTTGCTGCCTCCGCATTACAGCGTCGTGAGCGACGCGGAGAACGATCTCGCCGTCGGCCCTTCCGGCGGGATGATGAGCCTCAACTTCGCGACGCGAGGCGTGATGAGCGGACTGCTCGTGGTAGCGCTGTGGCAGGGCGCGCCGCGGCAGGGGAGAGAGGCTTCATTCGTCGACTGATCGGTAGTGTTTTGCTCCTCGTCGCGGGAGTGTGCTCCGAAGCGCTCGTCTTCTTCCCGACCGACGTGAACGGTGCCGGCCAGTTCGGGATGAGCCAACACACGCCGATCGGGGTGACCCATGTAGTCTTCGCGACGACGGGGTTCCTGACGGTGCTGACCGGGATGGCGCTGCTCACCGCGACGTGGGGCCAGGCCGTGCTGCACGCGGTGGCGCTTTTCGGCTTCGCCGGGATCCTCGGCTGGGCGCTGGTCGGTACAGCGGGTGAAGCGGCGGTGCGGCCAGCGATGGGCGCGGATGCCGTGGCGGACGTTCACCATCGCGGCGGGCCCGGAAGCGCCCGATTTCTGATGTTGGAGGCCTCAGGGCGCCAATATCTGATGTTGAGCAAGAGACTCGGGACGGACCGGATGCGCGAGTCCGCGTGTCACGCCCCGCGCCCCGAGTCTCACCCCGCGCTCCAGACATGCCAACTGAATACCATTGAGGCCGAGCGGCGGACAGCTTCGCGATGTTTACAGGATGTTTACGCCCCGAAATCTGCGTGAAATAGAAAATTGTATACCGTTTGGAGTGACGAACGGAAGTCTGATGAAAGCATCACAATTTCGACTGGTGGGGGTCCTGCATCTTCCGCCGCTGCCGGGCGCTGCCAATTACGGGGGCCTGAACGTTCGCGACATTGCGGCGTCGGCGGCCGAGGACGCCGTCATTCTCGCCGAGGCCGGCTTCACCCACATCATGGTGCAGGACGCAAGCGACAATCCACAGCCGACCCGGGCAGCGGTGCCGACGATCGCCGCACTCTCGGTCATCGGCGCCCGTGTCGCCGCCACGGTCGACGCGCAGATCGGCGTGGTGATCGGGCACAACGACGGGCCGGCAGCCGTTGCGATCGCCCACGCCATCGGTGCCTCTTTCGTGCGGGTCAAGGTGTTGACGGGTGTCTCTTCCGGACCCTCCGGTTTCATCGAAGGATGCGCCGTAGACGTGGCCGCGATGAAGCGACTGCTCGGGTCGACAGTCGAGGTCTGGGCAGACGCACACGAGGCGACGAGTGTCTCAATCGCTGGCTCCCGGGGGTGGGCCGCCCGCGAGGCTCTCGCCTTCGGGGGCGCCGACGCGATCATCGTCACTGAGGACAGCGGAGTGGATGCCGCCCTCGCATCGATCGCGGATCTGCGACGGATCGTGCCCGGCGATGTTCCGCTGCTGATGGGTGGTCGCGCGACGGTTTCGACCATGTCGGCGGTGATCGACGGCAGTGACGGTGTGATCGTCGGCAGCGCGCTCAAGGATTCGGACGGATATGCCGCCCGTGTCGATCCGCTCATTGCCGCCCGCTTCGGGCACTCACTACGAGAGGGGATCTCCACATGACGCGGCTGACTTCTGCGAGCCCGCTCCTCGATGTCCCCGGGCTGTTCGACGAGCGCCAGCGCGCCATCGTCGAGCGGGTGTCAGCGGCGGAGCGAGCGCACATCCTCGCTCTCCCCAGTGACGACCCGCTCGATCCGAAGCGGCGTTTTCGCGTCCAGGCAACGAGGGGGGAGCTGATGACCCAGCCCGATGCGGTGCGCCGGTCGCTCAGCCTCAACGCCGATGCACTCGCCCACATTGCCGAGCGTCTCTCCTCCGGTCACTTCGACCGGATATTCCTGGTGGGAGCGGGTGATTCGCTCGCCGTGATGATCGCCGCTCGCGCCGCGCTGGAATGCGCTCTCGGGATCGCCTGCGAACCGGTGCAGAGTCTCGAATTCGCCTATTACCAGCGCGCGACCATCACCGCACGCACCGCCGTCATCGCGCTGTCGAGCTCTGGGGAGACGACCCGCACCGTCGAAGCGTTGCTCGTCGCGCAGAGTGCCGGGGCGTTCACGATCGGGCTCACCAACACGAAGGGTTCGACGCTGGATGTTGAATCGCAGAACCGCATGTACATCGACGCGACGCGCGTCGGCTGGCCGACCCAGTCGTCCACGGCGGCCCTCGCCCTGCTCTACAACCTCGCCGTGCTGATCGGGCGCCAGCGCCAGTCTCCACTGGCAGGGGCGCTCGCGGCGGATTTCGCACGCATCCCGCTTTTGATGGAACAGGTGTTGGAACGGGTCGACGGGCCGATCGCCGAGAAGGCCGCGGCCGAAGCGATGCGCCCGCTGCATCTCTTCTCCGGCGCAGGGCCCAACTGGGCCTCTGCCATCATCGGCTCGGCGAAGGTAAAGGAGTGCACCCCCGATCACGCTACGGCCATCCAGGTCGAGGAATACCATCATTACAATTCGCAGAAGAAGGGCGAGCCGCTCTGGCTGCTTGTGCCCTCCGGGCCGTCCATACCGCGCGCCACAGAGACCGCAACCGACGCACATCGATGGGATGGCCAGCTTTATGCCGTCACGTCTGACGGTGAGACGGCCTTCGACGATCTGGCGGATCATACGTTCTTCCTGCCACCCGTTCACGAATTCTTGAGTCCGCTGCTCTACCTCCTGCCGGCCCAACTCATCGGCTACCACCTCGGAATGGCGCAATTCGCACTGGCCGGTGTCGCAAGGGATGCCTGAACTAGTGTGCATCGGAAACCTCACCGTCGACGAGGCGGTTCAGCCCGATGGGTCGCGGGCGATCAGTGCCGGGGGAGACGCCGTATTCGCCGCGCTGGCGGCACGCCAGTACCTCGACGACGTGCGGATCCTCGCACCGCTCGGCACCGACCTTCCCCCGGAGCTCGATCATGCGATCCGTCTCGCAGGCTCAGACCCGGCGGATCAGCCGCGGCGCGATCTGCCGACCGTGCGGAACATTATCCGGTATGACAGCATCGGCGGCCGCACCTGGGAGTTGGTGGAGGGCGAGAAGCACTTCGACGCGATGTCCGTTTACCCGGAGGACGTGCCGGCGAGTGTGCTGTCGGCTGACGGAATCCTGACGCTCGCGATGAGTTTCGAATCCCAGGTGGCACTCGGGCCGTGGTTGCGGTCGAATTCCAACGCGATGCTGTACCTAGATCTCCAGGAGGACTACCTGCAGCACACGGATGCCCTGCTCGCGTTGGTCGCGGCCTCCGACGTATTCCTGCCGAGCGAGATCGAGGCGACTGCGCTGGCGGGAACCGACGACCTGACGGCGGCGGCTCTCTTCTTTCGGGACCGGGGCGCCACCACGGTGGTCATCAAACGGGCGGCCGAAGGATGTCTCGTGCTTGCTCCCGGCATCGAGAGTCCGCTGCCTGTAGCGGCCCTGTCAGTGACAGCTGTCGACAGCACGGGGGCCGGCGATGCGTTCTGTGGCGCGTTCGCGGCTGTGCACCTGCAGACCGGTGATCCGATCGAAGCCGCCCACGCCGGTGCCGCCGCCGCAGCCATCGCGATCTCCGGATTCGGTATCTCCGCGCTCGTCCGACGGGTAG
>JAYVNU010000007.1:0-2474 GCA_043758345.1 Lacisediminihabitans sp. | reverse complement strand
ACCAGCCGACCGAGCAGACGACCTGGATGAGTCACGGCGACTCGGTATCGAAGGCGCCGGCAGGCTTCACCGTGCTGGCGTCGAGCGCATCCACTCCGGTCGCAGCCTTCGCCAGCGACGAGACGCGGATGTACGGGGTGCAGTGGCATCCGGAGGTCAAGCACTCGGAGTTCGGCCAGCGCGTTCTCGAGAACTTCCTCCACGGGGCCGCGGGGATCCCGGCAGACTGGAACAGCGGAAACGTCATCGCCGAGCAGGTGGCGCGCATCCGCGAACAGGTCGGATCGTCCCGCGTCATCTGTGGACTCTCGGGGGGAGTCGACTCTGCTGTCGCCGCCGCGATCGTTCACGAGGCTGTCGGCGATCAGCTCGTCTGCATCTTCGTCGACCACGGACTGCTCCGACAGGATGAGCGGCGCCAGGTCGAAGAGGACTACGTGGCCTCGACCGGCGTGCGGCTCGTCACCGTGGATGCCGTCGACCAGTTTCTCGATGCCCTCTCCGGCGTTAGCGACCCGGAGACGAAACGCAAGATCATCGGCCGCGAGTTCATCCGATCATTCGAGAACGCCGCGGCCGACCTCGTCGCCGAGGCGGCGGGGGATGGCGCATCCATCGATTTCCTGGTGCAGGGAACGCTCTACCCGGATGTCGTCGAATCCGGTGGGGGAACCGGCACGGCCAACATCAAGAGTCACCACAACGTCGGAGGGCTGCCGGAAGACCTGCAATTCCAGCTCGTCGAGCCGCTTCGCGCCCTCTTCAAAGACGAGGTTCGAGCCATCGGCCGTGAACTCGGACTCCCCGACGTCATCGTCGGGCGCCAGCCGTTCCCGGGACCGGGCCTCGGCATCCGCATCGTCGGTGAGGTCACCCGTGACCGCCTTGAACTGCTGCGCACGGCCGACGCGATAGTGCGGGAAGAGCTGTCGGCCGCCGGCCTCGACCAGGAGATCTGGCAGTGCCCCATCGTGCTTCTCGCCGATGTCCGCTCGGTCGGGGTGCAGGGTGACGGACGCACCTATGGGCATCCGATCGTGCTGCGGCCTGTCTCGTCGGAAGACGCGATGACCGCCGACTGGACGCGCCTGCCGTATGACGTGCTCGCGCGCATCTCGACTCGCATCACCAATGAGGTGGCGGGCGTGAACCGCGTCGTGCTCGATGTCACGTCGAAGCCGCCGGGCACCATCGAGTGGGAGTAGTACGCGCGCTGACGGCAGCGGGGCTCCTCGCGGCCGGTAGCCTTCTCCTCGCCGGATGCAGCGGTACTTCGGTGGAGAGCACGGGGAGTGTCGTTCTTCCCCCGGTCGGTGGTGCCGCCGACTACCAGCTCGGGGGAGCGTACCCGCCCGCCTCCCGGGTGACCGTCGTCACGCGGGACAGCACGTCCACGCCGGCCCCGGGCGTCTACTCGATCTGCTATGTCAACGGATTCCAGACCCAGCCCGGCGCCTCGTGGCCGTCTGATCTCGTGCTGCACACCGCATCCGGAGCAGCCCTCGTCGACCCCGGCTGGCCCGACGAGCACATCATCGACATCTCCTCGGGGGAGAAGCGATCGGAGGCCGCCGGCCGTCTCGGGAAGACGATCGACGGTTGTGCAGACAAACACTTCGCCGCCGTCGAGCTCGACAACCTCGACTCGTGGACCCGCTCCAAGGGCGCACTGACGAAGGCGGATGCGATCGCCTTCGCGACGCTCCTCGTCGCGCGAGCGCACCGTGTCGGCCTCGCCGCCGGCCAGAAGAATACGTCGGAGCTCGGTCGGATCGGGCCGGACACGATCAGGTTCGACTTCGTCGTGTCGGAGGAGTGCGACCAGTTCTCGGAGTGCGCCGCGTACACGAAGGTCTACGGGAAGCACGTGATCGACATCGAGTACGGGGACGAACTGAGGCGCCCGTTCGCTGAGGTCTGCGCCGCGAAGTCGACACCTACGCTGACCGTGCTGCGCGACCGCAACCTGTTCGCCAGTGGCCAGGACGGCTATCTCTACCGCCACTGCTGACGCCTCGTACAGGGACCGGCGGCGTTGGGCATCCTCAGCGTCGAGGTCGATCGACTAACGGTGACTCGCCGCGTGGACTTCACTGAAGATCAGCGGATCAGACCCTCCCCGAATCAGCCGACCACAGGAAAACCCGTGAACTCGCACGGCATCCTGACGCCATACGAGTGGCTGTCGCTCGAGCCGGTCTCCGCCGGCAACTGGCTCGTCGCCGACCTCGGAGAGCACCGTCTCACCGGCGATGGCGTCATCGGCCTCATCCAGCTCTTCCTCGGTATCTTCGAGACCCTTCGCCGAAACGCCCGCCTCGGGGGAAATGAGGCCGCGTTCGCTGTGCTCTACGACCGTTTCTGCGATGCGAACTTGGCCACCTGCGTGCGCTCGCCCAGCTCCCGCAGACGCCGGAAGAGGCGATGAACGAACTCTGGATGTTCGCAGGGGAGAACGCGGATGCGCTTTCCCG
>JAYVNU010000006.1:0-2476 GCA_043758345.1 Lacisediminihabitans sp. | reverse complement strand
CCGGTATGGCTGCGGGAATACCGAGCACTGCGAGAATCGCTGCGAAGACGGCGATCCTGGTGATGTCACGAATATCGGTTATGGCTCGATTTCCCATGGGAAGTTCCTCTGGTGGTGGCGCTGTTGCAGCGGGGAGTGGGCAGTGCGCCAAGGGCGCTTTCACGAACGCTGTTCACCTGAACGCTGTTCAGGACACTGATACACTACCGACACGATGACGAAAGCAGAAAACGTCGGCGCGAAATACACCCGCCACACCCGCGACGATGTCGTTGATGCGGCCCTGCGCATTCTCGACCAGCACGGCCTGCCCGACCTGACCATGCGGCGTTTAGGTGCGACGCTCGATGTGCAGCCCAGTGCCCTGTATTGGCACTTCGCCAACAAGCAGACTCTTCTCGCCTCGATAGCCGACCGGATCGTGGAGCGAGCGAGGCCAGTGAATCCGACCGACGACGACTGGAAGGGTGCGACCCGCGCGGAGGCCTACTCTCTTCGCGACGCGCTGCTGGCATTTCGGGATGGCGCAGAAGTTGTCTCGAGCACCCTCGCACTCGGATTGGGCGCCGGCCTGCCCCTGGATCTCCTCTCCAACTCCCTCGAGCGGGGAGGATTCGACCACAGGACGAGTGGAATCGCCGCCGCAGCCCTGCTCCACTTCATCCTCGGCCATGTCTCCCACGAACAGCAGCGACTGCAGGCCGATAGCCTCGGCGTCGTCGCTGAGGCCGTTTCGGCGAATTCCCCGGACTACGAGGCCACGCCGCAGGGTCTCGAGCCCTTTGAATTCGGAATCACCCTGCTGTTGGCCGGGCTAGAACTCCAGAGTCACGCCGCCAGGAAGCCGGTCTGACCGGGAGGAAATATACTAGAGGACAATCCCCTCCCTTCCGTCGTCGTAAGACGACTAGAACAATTGGACTCTGCCTGTGCTCAGCGTGCACGACCTCGAACTGCGTGTTGGCGCACGTATGCTCATGGAGGACGTCACCTTCAGAGTCGAACGCGGCGATAAAATCGGGCTGGTCGGCCGGAACGGCGCGGGAAAGACGACCCTGACGAAGGTGCTCGCGGGAGAGGAACTCGCCGCCGGAGGCACGATCGATTCGACCGGTGAAATCGGCTACCTACCCCAGGATCCACGCTCGGGAAATCCGGAGGATCTCGCCCGCACGCGCATCCTTGATGCTCGTGGCCTCGGCCAGCTGGTGGTCGGCATGGAGAAGACCGCGCTCGAAATGGGGGACTCCGACGAAAAAACAGCCGCACGGGCGATGAAGCAATACGGGGAGCTGCAGGACCGTTTCATGGCGCTGGGTGGATATGCGGCTGAGGCCGAAGCCGCGTCCATTGCGAGCAATCTAAGCCTGCCCGACCGCATCCTCGACCAGCCGCTCTCGACGCTTTCGGGCGGTCAGCGCCGGCGCATCGAACTGGCCCGGATTCTGTTCTCCGGAGCCGACACCATGCTGCTCGATGAGCCAACTAACCACCTCGATGCCGACTCGGTCACCTGGCTTCGCGAATTCTTGAAGAATTTCCAGGGTGGACTGATTGTGATCAGCCATGATGTCGAGCTGGTAGAAGACACTGTCAATCGCGTCTTCTACCTGGATGCGAACCGCCAGGTCATCGACATCTACAACATGAACTGGAAGAACTACCAGCGCCAGCGTGCCGCCGACGAGGAACGTCGCAAGAAAGAGCGCGTCAACGTGGAGAAGAAAGCCGGCGTGCTGCAAATGCAGGCGGCAAAGTTTGGAGCGAAGGCATCGAAGGCGGCAGCTGCGCACCAAATGGTGCGTCGTGCCGAGAAGATGTTGTCCGGCCTCGATGAGGTGCGTACCGTCGACCGGGTCGCGAAGTTGCGTTTCCCCGATCCCGCGCCCTGTGGGCGAACGCCACTGATGGCATCCAATCTCTCCAAGAGCTATGGTTCGCTCGAGATCTTCACCGCTGTCGATCTCGCGATCGACCGAGGGTCGAAAGTCGTGATCCTGGGATTCAATGGCGCGGGCAAGACCACCCTGCTTCGCATACTTGCGAGCGTCGATCAGCCCGATACTGGGCAGCTCGAGCCAGGGCACGGACTCCGGATCGGGTACTACGCGCAGGAGCACGAGACCATCGACGTGAAGCGATCAGTGCTGCAAAACATGGTGTCGTCGTCACCGAACATCACCGAGACCGAGGCGCGGCGAGTGCTCGGATCGTTCCTATTCTCGGGGGATGACGCCACAAAGCTCGCGGGGGTGCTGTCCGGTGGAGAGAAAACCCGCCTTGCTCTGGCGATGATCGTCGTCTCTGGCGCAAACGTGCTGCTCCTCGACGAGCCGACCAACAACCTCGATCCTGCCAGCCGGCTCGAGATCCTCGACGCGCTTGCCAACTATTCCGGCGCTGTCGTGCTGGTGAGCCATGACGAGGGTGCGGTGGAGGCGCTGAATCCCGAGCGCGTGCTCATCTTGCCCGACGG
>JAYVNU010000005.1:0-2491 GCA_043758345.1 Lacisediminihabitans sp. | reverse complement strand
GAGCGACGTGACCAGGTCTTGATAACGCTCTTGCTGCTGGCTTCGTTCGCCTTGGCCACCTTGCGAAACAGGTGGTCGTCGACGAAGGGGCCCTTTTTCAGACTGCGTGGCATCCTCTACAACTCCTACTTGCGCTTCTTGCCGACATTGCGGCGGCGAACGATGAGCTTGTCGCTCTCTTTATTGATATGACGGGTGCGGCCCTCTTTTTGGCCCCATGGGCTGACCGGATGGCGTCCACCGGAGGTCTTACCCTCTCCACCACCGTGCGGGTGGTCGACCGGGTTCATGGCGACTCCACGAACAGTCGGGCGAACGCCTTTCCAGCGCATGCGGCCCGCTTTGCCCCAGTTGATGTTCGACTGCTCGGCGTTGCCGACCTCGCCGATCGTCGCGCGACAACGCGCATCGACGTTTCGGATTTCACCAGACGGCAGGCGGAGCTGCGCGTACGGGCCGTCCTTGGCGACGAGGCGAACCGATGCTCCGGCACTGCGAGCCATCTTGGCCCCTCCACCCGGCTTCAGCTCGATCGCGTGGATGACGGTACCAACCGGGATATTGCGGAGCGGCAGGTTGTTTCCTGGCTTGATGTCCGCGCCAGCACCCGATTCGATGATGTCGCCCTGATTGAGTTTGTTCGGAGCGATGATGTAGCGCTTCGAGCCATCGACGAAGTGCAGCAGCGCGATGCGTGCCGTGCGGTTCGGGTCGTACTCGATCTCGGCCACGCGGGCGTTGACGCCGTCCTTGTCGTTGCGCTTGAAGTCGATCACGCGGTACTGGCGCTTGTGGCCACCACCGATGTGACGCGTCGTGATCCGACCGGCGTTGTTACGTCCGCCGGTCTTGGGCAGTGGGCGAAGCAGCGACTTCTCCGGGGTCGAGCGCGTGATCTCGGCAAAGTCTGCAACCGAGGAACCGCGACGACCGGGAGTCGTGGGCTTGTACTTACGAATAGCCATTGTTATCTCTCCTCAAGTTTCTGTCGGGCGCCGTCTAGCCGACAGCCGTAAAGATGTCGATGGAACCGGACTTGAGGGTCACGATCGCGCGCTTGGTGTCTTTGCGGTGACCGATACCGAACTTGGTGCGTTGGGTCTTGCCCTTTTTATTCAGGGTGTTGATTGACGCGACCTCGACGCTGAAGATCTTCTCGATCGCCAGCTTGATCTCGGTCTTGTTCGAGCGCGGGTCGACCTGGAAAGTGTATTTGCCCTGGTCGATCAGGCTGTAGCTCTTCTCCGAGACGACCGGCGACAGGATGATGTCGCGCGGGTCTTTGTTGGTGGCGGTCATGCTGACACCTTCTTGTCTGAGTTGGCGGAGTCTCTCGCCGCGGCCGAACGCTCTGGGCTGATGCGCTTCTTGCTTCCGGGGATGTTCGTGACGTCGGACTCCGTCTTCGGCTGCGCGGCAGGACCGGCGACGAACGCGTCGAACGCGCTCTTCGTGAAGACGATGTCGTCGCTGACGAGCACGTCATAGGCGTTCAGCTGGTCCCAGGCGAGAACGTGCACCGACGTGACGTTGCGAACGCTCTTCTGGCTCAGAACGTCGTCACGCTCGAGAACCACGAGTACGTGCTTCGACGTCGCGATGTTCTCGAGAAGGGCGACGATGGTCTTCGTCGATGGTGAGTCTCCGACGGAGAGCGAGTCGATGACGTGGATGCGTCCGCCACGAGCGCGGTCGGAGAGGGCACCACGCAGCGCTGCCGCGATCATCTTCTTCGGGGTGCGCTGGGCGTAGTCGCGGGGGTGTGGTCCGTGGACGATTCCACCACCAGTCATCTGGGGGGCGCGGATCGAGCCCTGGCGAGCGCGACCGGTTCCCTTCTGCTTGAACGGCTTGCGACCGGCTCCGGAGACCTCACCGCGACGCAGCGTGTTGTGCGTGCCCTGGCGAGCCGCTGCGCGCTGCGCGACGACGACCTGGTGGATGAGCGGGACGTTGGTCTGTACGTCGAAAGTCTCGGCGGGCAGATCGACGGTTCCGACGGTCTTGCCTGAGGAGTCGATGACGTTGAGCGTGGTTGTGTCGGCCATGCGACTACGCTCCCTTCACTGCGTTGCGGACGAAGACGATACGACCGCGGGCGCCGGGAACGGCACCCTTGACGAGAATGATGTTCTTCTCGAGGTCGACGGAGTGGACGGTGAGGTTCATCGCAGTGACGCGGTCTCCACCCATCCGACCGGCCATGCGCATTCCCTTGAATACACGCGACGGCGTGGAAGATGCACCGATCGAGCCGGGCTTGCGGTGATTGCGGTGCGAACCGTGGCTTGACGAGACACCCTTGAAGTGGTGGCGCTTCATGACACCGGCGAAGCCCTTGCCCTTGGAAGTGCCGACGACGTCGACCTTCTGGCCGGCCTCGAAGATGTCGACCGCGATCTCCTGGCCGAGCGTGTACTCCGCGGCGTCGGCGGTACGCACCTCGGTGAGATGGCGGCGAGGCGTGACACCCGCCTTGTCGAAATGACCG
>JAYVNU010000004.1:0-2513 GCA_043758345.1 Lacisediminihabitans sp. | reverse complement strand
CAGGGAGCAGGATGCGACGCCTCGCCGGATCGTCCCGGCGGGCTTGCCTCCCGGACGTTCAACCGGCATGCCGCATCGACATGCCGATCTCTGTTGCTCTGACACAGCAGTGGGACAGAAATAGGCATTTCGAGGGTCGGAGAATCCGGTCAGCACGACACACTTATGCTTGATCGGTGCTCACTGTACTGATCCCTTGGCGCCCCCAGCCCTCCCGGCTGGCGGCCATCGACGCCGTCGTGGACTGGTACGGGAAGAACTTCGGGAATGTCGACATCCGCACCATCGATTCCAACGACGAGATCTTCAACCTTGCGCGCTGCCGCAATCTGGGAATCGACTCGATCGAGGATTCCGGAGAGGTCGTTGTTATCAACGACGCCGATACGATCCCCCAGCTCGAACCACTGTTGGAGTCGATCGCCGCCGCCGCCACGTCGGGCCTGGTACACCTGCCCTACACCCGCTATCACTGGCTCGGCACGCCGGGCACCGCCCAGTTCACAGTCGGCACCCCACTCGACCAGTGCGACTTCGAACTGGTGAACGGAGCCTGCTCAGGGGTGTACGTCACCACGCCGCAGAGCTGGTGGAGCCACGGCGGCCAGGACGAGCGCTTCCGCGGTTGGGGCTTCGAAGATGCGGCCTGGTACGTGGCCCACGAGACCCTGCTCGACGAGGTTCCCCGCCGTCACGAGGGAGTCGTCTACGCGCTAAACCACACCACGCAGGCCCGCGAGGGCGATCAGTACGACGCGAATGCCGCCCTCATGGAGCAGTATCGCGAGGCCCGGTCGAGCCGCGATGCGATGCGTCAGCTCGTCGGCACCGACGCCACCGCCGAGAAGGCCCGGCGGCTCCCCGCATCCTGACGCAGCCCAGCCGAGAGCGTCGCGAGTGCCGCTTTCGCTGGCAGGTCGAGTGCCCGCAGCACAGCATCCGCCAGCTCGGCGACCGTCGCCGTGTTCGGAGCGAGTGCTACGCCGAACCCCGCATTCTCAAGGGCCGCCGCCGCGGCGAACTGGTCGGTCGAGAACGGCAACACCACCAGCGGAACCCCCATCGTCATCGACTCGGTGACGCTGTTGTTGCCGCCGTGGGTCACCGCCGCCGCCGCCCGCTCGAGCAGGGTCACCTGCGGAAGGAACTCGCGAACGAGCCAGTCGGCCGGTAGCTCACCAAGCTCGGCGCGGGCCGCCGATCCGATGGCTATCGCTCCTCGGATTCCCACCCGCTTGAGCCCCGCGCAGACGCGTGCAAGCACGTCCGCCCGCACGGAGAGAAAACTGCCGAAACTCACGTAGACGAAAGGATCGTTGCTCTCCGCCAGCCAGGCATCCACTTCCCTATCGCGCGCTTCTTCGCGCACGGCTGAACCGAGAAAGCGGTGGGGCGGCAGAATCGCCGTGCGCGTCGGCGGAGAGAGTTCAGCGGGATAGTTGAGTAAAAGCAGGTCGCCATGCTCGCCGAAGGCACTGACCGACAGCGGCGCGCTCGGGGAGAGTTCGGCGAGGGCGGCATTCCACTCGTCGGTGAACGACTCGCTCACTCGGTCACAGAGCTCGCGCAGCATCCGCAATTCTCCGACTGACGGGTTGAACGCGGCGGGCCAGGCCGGCGGAAAGCCGTAGACCTCGTCACCGACAGGAAGGGCCGACGGATGCCCGAGCACGACATCCGCGTACGGCACGCCGGCAGCGACCAGGGCCAGCCGCGCGCTGAACGCGAGATGGTCGACGATGATCGCGTCTGGCTTAACCTCTTCGACGACCGCCTGCACCTCCCGAGCGACCCGCACCGGTTCCCACATCAGGTCGCTGAGGCGTGCCTCGGCCTGGAATGCGAGGGTCTCGACCATGCCGAGACGTGTCGCGGCGAAAAAGCCACGCAAGGCATCGTCCTCGCCGCTGGGCTGCTGTTCGGCGCGGATCACGCCGGGGTTGGAGCCCTTGCCGAGCGGGAGGTTGATGCGTTCGAAGCCGAACGATTCGACGATACCGGCCGTCGCCGGACCGGTCGCCACGACCACACGTTCGCCGGCGTCACGCCATGCTGTGCCGAGTGTCGCGAGCGGTAGAAGGTGGGACGCATAGTCAGGACTGATGATGATGAGGGTCACCGCGTCGCCTTCCTCACCGGAATGATCCTCACAGGGCTGCGAACGACCAGCCTCGCGATTCACTCTCCTCGTCTTGTACCCCCTGATAGACGTTCGACAGGGCGCGGGCCATGGCCTGGATCGTGTAGCTCACCTCAACCGTGGCGCGCGAAGCCCTCGCCCGATCGGCGGTGTCCTCGGCGAGAGAGGCACCCAGAGCCTCGATCATTGCGCAGCGAAGCGGTACGACGTCCCAGGTCGGCGCCAGGAAGCCGGTGACACCCTCTTCCACGTACGTGGCGGGCCCGCCGCCATCGGGGGCCACGACGAGAAGACCTGTGCCCATAGCTTCAAGAAGCGCGATGCCGAACTCCTCCTTCAGGCTGCCGCAGACGTAGATGCCGCGCGGTGCCGC
>JAYVNU010000003.1:0-7921 GCA_043758345.1 Lacisediminihabitans sp. | reverse complement strand
CTGGATGCCCCCGGCGCGGCGCTTCTCGGCTTGACCATCCTGAGCGTGCTGTTCCCGATCGTCGAGTACAACACGTTCCGCACCCCGTTGCTGTTTCTTCTCCTGGTGCCCGGTGCGCTCTTCGGCCTGCTGTTCGTGCGGAGGGAGGGGCGACTCACCCGCGGCGAGTCCTCTCCACTACTCGACCTCAGACTGTTCCGCCATCGATCGTTCACCGTCGGTGTCGTCTTCATCCTCGTGTATTTCTGCGGGTCCACCGGCCTGCCACTCGTGCTCACCCTCTACCTGCAGGAGGGGCTCGGATTCCTCCCGCTGCAGGCGGCGCTCGCAATCACGGCTCTCGCCATCGGCTCGGCGATCTCCGCCCCGATCTCCGGGCGGCTGGTCTCCCGGTTCGGCCGTCCGCTCGTCGTCGCCGGTGTGACGCTGTTCATCATCGGCGCGGTGTCGATCGCGGTGATCGTGCGCACGAACGCGATGCTCACGGACCCGGGAACGGTCATCCTCCATCTCGCCTTTCCGCTCTTCCTCATCGGGCTCGGGGGCGGGGCCGTCATCACCCCGAACCAGACGCTGTCGCTCATGGATGTCGACCCGAAGATCGGCGGCTCGGCCGGCGGAGTGCTTCAGACGTCGCAGCGTGCCGGTGCCGCCATCGGGCAGGCGTCGATCGGCGCGATCTTCTTCGCGTTCGTGGCCAGCAGCGCCGCATCCGCCTCGCTCGGAATCCCCGCAGCGCATCCCGCCGTGTATGCCGATGCCCTCACCGCGGGGGTCGCCGGTGCCCTGGTCTTCTCGTTCACGGCGCTGATTCTCGGCCTTGTCGACCTGAGGAGCACGCGACGACAGAGACTCGAGGGCGCGAAATCCACCAGCTAGAGGCGCTCGGTGGTTGTTCGGCTTCGGGGC
This sequence comes from Lacisediminihabitans sp., assembly GCA_043758345.1. Lineage (GTDB taxonomy): Bacteria > Actinomycetota > Actinomycetes > Actinomycetales > Microbacteriaceae > Lacisediminihabitans. The sequence continues at coordinate 7,012 of JAYVNU010000003.1, read as the reverse complement.
GATTGTTCGGGGGCGCCCGCGAACAATCGCCCCGAAACCGAACATTCGCGGTGGCGCCGTTCCGCCCGGTCAGGCGATGCGCGCGGCGATGATCGTCCGCGTCGGCACCGAAGCGGGCGGTTCTGGCCTGGTGGGCCGTTGCCGAGACATCCATCGCCGTGCTGAGGTAGAGGTTGCGTTCGAATGACTGCGAGTGCATTCCGAGATCGGTGAGCATGCCGTCGAAGGTGTGGCGCAGCCGGGCGACTCCCTCCGAGTTGTTGTCGGGCTGCACAGCCAGCTTGATGGAGCCGTCGGGTCGCAGCGTTACCCGGCTGTCCGGAAGCGGAAGGTCTTCGTTTGCGAGCCAGAACTCCATCGGGTGTTTTCCGACGATGCCGTAGGCCGCCGGGGGAGCCCAGCCGAGACCCTTCGGAGCCTGGCCCTTGGCCCGCCAGTCATCCGACTTGCCGAGCATCTGGATGGTGCCCATCGGATACTCCCACTTCTCGCTCGGACCGGAGAAGTCTGTAATGGAAAGCGTCTTCTGGAAGACGGTGTCGTTGCGAGCGCGGGAGAACGCGATCAGAGCAATGTTGTCGTGGCGCATAGAGTGGCGCCCGACCGCATCCGATCCGTTGGCCAGCCGGCGCGGATGGGCGTCGTTCGTCGACGGTGAACGGATGGTCGCGACGCCACGCGGAGATACCGCGGATACCGTGCTCCGACAGCATGCCGCTTTCATCGAAGACGTTGGTGAGCATCCGCGTCAGCCGCTCGGGCGGCAGCGGCGCGAGCAGGGTCGTCTCACGCTCGGGCGACACGTGCACGAACTGCGCGAACTCCGGGGTGTTGCGGAGCACCCAGAGCAGACGGTCGCGGAAGCACGGCAGTGAGTGCAGGCGTTCGTCACTGTAGATGAGGCTGGCGACGACGGGCATGAGCCCCACGAGGGAGCGCACCTTGAGCGACACGTCGCGCCCGTCGGCGAGATGGAGGATGTCGTAGAAGAACGCGTCGGCGTGCCACATGCCTGAGCTGTTCGCGGCCGCGGCGATGGTCAGGAAGTGTTCGAGGAACTTGCTCGCCACATCCTCGCAGGAGATGTCCTGGTCGGTGAGGCGAAGCGCGATTTGCAGCCGGTCGGGGGAGTAGTCCGCCATCCAGGCGGTCGAGTCGGCCTGCTCGATGGTGCCCACCGACTCGGGCAGCTTCGACCGGTCGAGCGGCGCGATGTTGTCGAGGCTCATGAAGCCGCCTTCGAACAGGTTGTTGCGGCCGCTGTCTTTATTGTTCGTCCACCGGGTGAAATTAATCAGCAGCTTGTGGAAGATGCGGGCGAGAAAGGCGAAATCCTCCTCCCCGTCGAGAACGAACACGCGAGGGCCGCCCAGGGGACTACCGTCGTCATCGACGGAGGCATCATGCAGGGAAGCGTCGGGCTCTGACGAGTCCCTCACCTCAACCAGAGAAGACACGACATGGCACAGCACTGGATAGCAACCGACTTCGGCGGGTTCGACGTCTTCGAGTTCGTCGACGGGGATGTCGCCCCGCCCCGCACGGGAGAGGTCACCATCGAGATCCGTGCGGTTGGCATGAATCCGGCGGACTACAAGCACATCGCCGGTGCCACCGACCGCAGCATCCTCCCCGTCTCGATCGGCTACGAGGCCGCGGGCGTCATTACCGACGTCGGTGACGAAACCGAGATCGCCTCTGGCGCGGGAGCGGTCGGCGACGAGGTGATCGTGTTCCGCATGCAGGGCGGATACGCGACGAGCTGCACGGTGCTGGCGACCAACGTGTTCGCGAAGCCGGCGAACCTCGGTTTTCCGGAGGCGGCCAATCTGCTGCTGGTCGGCACGACGGCGTCCGAGATGCTGCACGTGACGAAGGTCGTCTGCGGCGAGACGATCGTGGTGCACGGCGGGTCCGGTGCCGTCGGGCTCAGCGTCATCCAGCAGGCGAAGTTGATCGGTGCCCGCGTCATCGTCACGGCGAGCGAGAAGAGTTTCGCCGAAATCGAACGTTTCGGCGGTGAGCCGGTCGCCTATGGGGACGGTCTCGAGCAGCGCATCCGCGATCTCGCCCCGAAGGGAGTGGATGCCTCGCTGGACGCAGTCGGAACGGATGAGGCCGTCGAGGTGTCCCTCGCCACCACCCCCGACCCCGGACGCATCGTCACCATCGCAGCCCCCGCCGCGGCGAAGCACTACGGATTCATCGCGATCGGCGGGGCGATGCCGGCGAGTGCGGCCTACCGCGACGAGGTGCGCGCACACCTGATCGGGCTCGCGTCAGAGGGGAAGCTCGTCGTTCCGATGGCGCGCACGCTACCGCTCGCCGACGCGATCGAGGGCTTCCGAATTCTCAAGGACGGTCACCCGGGCGGAAAGCTCGCGCTGGTCCCCTGATCTACTTACTCATTAGGGCGGCCGGGTGGGTAACTCGCCACCAGCCGTCGGGGCCCGCGATGGCACCCTTGAGCTCGAGTGGCACGGAAACCTTCGATGTTCCAGCGACGAAGTGCAGGCTTCCGACCTGGGTGCCGGTCTTCCCGGTCGTCAACGCTGTGGTCGTGACCGTAGACATGACCGGGGTGTTGGACCACGTGAGCACCGAGGCATCCTGCGCGGCGACGACGAAGGCGTCATCCTTCCATGGGGTCGTGTAGCGGCCGATCAGATCGCCTTTCTTCACGAGAGCGACCTGATGAAAGCCGGAGTGCAGGCTCGAGATGAGGGCCTTCACGTCGGAATTGACCGTGTCGCGGCTGAAACCGCCGAGCACGATCCCGACGATCGCGAGCGGCGTGCCGGTGCCGACATCCACCGCTCCGGAGAAGAGCAGACACGACCCGGCCTGGGCCAGCGTTCCCGTCTTGATGCCGGTGATTCCGTCGGCTCCGAGCAGTGAATTGGTATTCACGATCGTGCCGATGCTTCCGACCGAGACATATTGCGAGCCGACCATGGCGGCGACCGCTGGATTCGCGAGCGCCAGCTTTCCGATGGCGATCAGGTCGGTCGGCGTACTGACATTGCGCGGGTCGATCCCGGTCGGCTCGAACAGTTTCGTCCCAGCGAGATTGTGGGCTGCGAGCCACTTCTTGACAGCGGAGACATAGCCGGCGTTCGATCCGAACGCCCAATTCGCGACGGCCTCCGCGTAGTTGCAGGCCGAGGCGACCAGGATCGTGGCGAGCGCGTCCTTCTCCGTCATCGTCGAGCCCGTCTTCATCGGGGAGACGGTCGCGTCGAGCACGAAGTACTTGTCGTAGAGGGCGACATCTGCCTTGGCGAAGGTGATCGTGGGGCCGGAACCGGATGCTGTGAGCGGTTTCGCGTCGAGGATGACGAGCGCGGTGATCAACTTGCTAATACTCGCGATCGGAAGCGCCGAGTTGCCGCCGCTCGAGGCGAGGAGGCCATTGGCGCCGAGGTACGCATCTGCTCCCGCGATGCTCACTGCGCTTTCGCCGGAGGTCGGGAGCACGAGAGCGGCGGCCGCCGGCACTGCGACGGTCGGGCGCGTGACGCTGACGGTCGCGCCGCCGGCGGGGGCGAGCAGGGTCAACGGCAGGTAGGTAGCGACCGCCGCGACGATCACCAGGGTGATGCTCCCGGCGACGATCCTTCTTCTCAGCCGGCGGCGGCGCCTCCTCGCCTCGAACTGAGGATCGGGTGCGATGCCACGACCCTGTTCCGCGGCGCGGCCGAAGAGTACCGAGAAGTCCTCGAGATCCTGATCCACGTGCCTATGTTAGGCGACCGAGTGTATCCGTGCGGCCCCTCGGCCGCGGCACAATGGGTGAGTGAGTGACGCCGCAGACTTCGTGGATGTCGCACTGCAGCGAGAGGGATCGTGGTCCCGCGCGGCCGATGACCGCGAACGGCTGCAGAGCGACCTCGAGTTCTACGGAGCATCCGTCGGCGCCGTTCGCGGCGCGATCCGCGATGCCTCCCGTCGCTATCCGGGCCTCACTCACGACGAAGTCACGGCGCTGAGCTCCGAGCTCTGGGCGATTCCGGTGTTCGAGCGCCGCCTCGCCGCGGTGGTGCTGCTGCAGTCGAAGGTGCGGATGCTTGTCGCCTCCGACCTGACGAGGCTCGAAGGATTCGTGCGCAGCGCAGCCCTCGCGGCGCTGGTCGACCCGCTCGCGGCCGACGTCATCCGTCCACTGATCGAGCGACTCGACGCTGTCAGCCGCGGGCGCGCCGACACCGTGCTCGACCGCTGGCGCGACGACGGCGACGCATGGCTGCGTCGCGCCGCCGTGCTCGCCCGCCCGATGGGCGGCAGCACCACCGTCGTTCCGCTCCTTCGATAGACGACCCTGGACGACGCAGATCGTCGGCGTATGTTCAACAGAAAGACGTCGAATCATCGTCGAAAGGACACACCGTGAACCGTTCAGACCTCGTCGAATTGATCATGGAGACAAAGATCGAGCGCGGCATCCAGTGGACGGATCTCGCCACCGCCGTCGGAGCGAGCAAGGAGTGGGTGACCGCTGGCTGTCTCGGCCAAATGACCTTCACCGCTGAGCAGGCGGCGAAGGTCGTGGAGGTCTTCGACCTCCCCGCCGAGGCGCTACGGGTGCTGCAGACGGTGCCGTACAAGGGCTCGCTTCCCACTGCCGTGCCGACCGATCCGCTGATCTATCGTTTCTATGAGTTGATCAGTGTCTATGGAATGACGTTCAAGGAACTCATCCACGAAGAGTTCGGTGACGGGATCATGAGCGCGATCGACTTCAGAATGAACCTGCAGCGCGAGAGCGACCCGGCCGGCGACAGGGTGAATATCGTGATGAGCGGCAAATTCCTGCCGTACAAGCAATACTGAATTTTTCTCCAATCAGTCGAAGGAGCACACATGTCCGGAGCCCTGATTCTCGCCGGCGGCGGTCTCGCCGGGATCGCTTGGGAGGTCGGCGTGCTCGCCGGTGTCTCGGATGCCGACCCGGCCCTCTACGCCGCGATCACCGCACCGGAGGTCACCTACCTCGGCACCTCCGCCGGGTCGGCCGTCGCGTCGCAGCTCGCCGGGGGAGCGTCGATTGAGGAGTTGTTCGCTCAGCAGATCGCGGAGGAGACCGCCGAGCTCGGCGCAGAGATCGACCTCGTTGAGTTCAGCGCGACGATGGCCTCGCTCGTGGAGGGAGCGACGACCGCAGCGGAGGCCCGCCGGCGTATCGGGCGGTTCGCCCTCGATGCCGTCACCGCGTCGTCCGCAGACCGACGTGCCGTGATCGTCGCTCGCCTCCCGATGGATGCCTGGCCGGAGCGACGACTGCTCATCACGGCGGTCGACACCGGGTCGGGTGAGCTTCGGGTATTCGACCGCCACTCCGGCGTGCATCTAATCGATGCCGTCTCGGCAAGCTGCGCCGTTCCCGGTGTCTGGCCGACCGTCGAGATCGAGGGGAAGCAATATATGGATGGCGGCACTCGCACCATAGCCAACATCGATCTCGCCGCCGGCTGCGACCCGGTGATCATCCTGACCGCGGCGCCGGAGATCAACCAACTCGGGCCGACGCTGCCGCCCCACGAACTCGCGGCGATCGGCCAGGCGTCGGTGTCCGCGGTCTTCGCGGACGACTCGTCGATTCTGGCGTTCGGCCAGAATCCGCTCGACCCGGGTGTGCGACCGCCGGCGGCGCGCGCGGGGCGCGCGCAGGGAGCGCGCATCGCGGAGCAGCTCGCGGCGAAATGGAACTGATCCGGTTTCGATCTGCCTCGCAACAGAACTGGAGTGGCCTCGGCTCCGAACATCCTGAAACGGCCGAGAGGGAGCATCACTATGGCAGCAGCGAGCGCATCAGTCGATGGCATTGCGAGGGTGCCTCTCGAGCGCACCTTCGATCTAGCGACCCCGCTGACCCCCGTCGGGTTCTACCCGAAGTTCGGGCCGTTGCCGGCGACGATCGAGGTACGTGACCAGACCGGGCCATGGGATGCACCCGGGCAGACCCGCCAGTTGATCCTGTCCGACGGCGGCTACGTCATCGAGCACCTCAAGCTGGTCGAGCGTCCGTCACGCTTCAGTTATGAGCTGACCGACTTCCAGAAGCTGTTCGGCAAGCTCGTTTCCGGAGCGTGGGCGAACTGGGAATTCACCGCGGTGCCGGGTGGCACGCGCATCCGCTGGACCTACACCTTCCACCCTTTTCCGCAGCCGGTGGCCCGGGTGGTCGTCGGAGCGATCGTCACGCTGTTCTGGGGCCCATATATGAAGAAGGTGCTGCCGGGCATCATCAACGAGGTCGAGTCCCGCGCCTAGGCCTCGCGGGGCGTAACGCCGCTTCATCCACCGTCCATGTTTACCGACCACCGCCGTGTGCGAACAGGTCGGTGGTCGGGAAGCGTGTGAGTTGACGCGTCTAGTGCCCGATCGGCGCCGATTCGGTCGCCTCACCCTTTCGGATGAAGAAGGCCGCGGGGATCGCGAGCAGCGAGATGACCGCGCCGTATAGGAACGCGGTGTGCACACCACTGGCGGTCGCCGTCTCGACCGGATCGCCTGCAGTCGTCAGCACCGCTGCACGGGCAGACATCACGGTGACGAAAAGTGCCGTTCCGGCGGCACCGGCGAGTTGCTGGATGGTGCCGACGATCGCGCTGCCGTGCGAATAGAACTCGGGCTGGAGCGATCCGAGGCTCGCGGTGAAGAGCGGCGTGAAGAGCAGCGCGAGTCCGATGCTCAGCGTCACGTGCGCCGCAAGCACCCACACGTACGAGCTGTTCTGGTCGAGCATCGTCATGGCCCAGAGATCGGCGCTGACGATCGTCGCGCCGACGACCAGAAGCGCGGTCGGTCCGACTCTGTCGTAGATACGTCCGACGAACGGCGCAAGGATGCCCATGATCAGTCCACCGGGAAGCAGCAGCAGTCCGACGGTGATGACCGGAACGTGCAGAACGGTGATCAGGTAGATCGGCAGCAGCACGATGGTGCCGAACATGGCCATCATGCTGACCGCGAACATCCCGATCGAGAAGCTGAAGGTGCGGCTTCGGAAGGT
>JAYVNU010000002.1:0-2523 GCA_043758345.1 Lacisediminihabitans sp. | reverse complement strand
CAGCCGTCACCTCGGGAGTCGGCCCGGACGTCGTGAATATCGGCAACACCTGGGCGCCGTACCTGTCGGCGACCGGAGCCTTTCTTCCCTACGATTCCGCCAACATGACCGCGATCGGTGGACAGAGCAAGTTCGTTCCGACCGCGCTCGCGACGGGCGGCGAATCGGGCAAGACGGTGACGTCTGTCCCGCTCTACGGGCTGGCGTACGGCCTGTACTACAACAAGAAGATGTTCTCGGATGCCGGGCTGACACCACCGACGACATGGGAAGATATGGTCACTGACGCCAAAAAGCTCACGAATCCGAGCACGGGCGTCTACGGGATGGGCCTCGAGGCTGGCAGCTACACAGAGAACGTGCATTTCGCGTTCATCACCGCCGAGCAGAACGGCGCCGCGCTGTTCAACGGTACGAAGCCCGATTTCACTTCGAGCGGGGTCGTCGACGGGGTGAAGCGCTACATCGATCTGATGCAGACGGACAAGGTCGTGAGTCCCTCGAACGCCCAGTATACGAACGGCACCGAGGCCAGCGCCGACTTCGCCAAGGGCAAGGTCGCGATGATCGTGAACCAGGACAACGCGGATGCCCTGCTCACGTCGAACGGCATGGCGTCGAGCGCGTACGGGGTTGTCGCCATACCGTCGCCCACCGGCGGGAAGAACATATCGAGCGGCATCCAAGGCATCAACCTCTCGGTCTTCAAGAACACGAAGAACAAGGATTCCGCCTTGCAGTTCGTGAAGTTCATGACGAGTGCCTCGACACAGGGCGTTCTCGGCAAGCCGTACGCGTCGATTCCGGTGCTGAAGGGTGTGACTCCGACGTTCACCGATGACGCCACCATCGCGAAGACGTTCTCGGACATTTACAACAACTGTTCGAAGCCCTACCCGCTCGTGCCGCTCGAGGGGGCCTTCGAGACGAATGTCGGCAATGCGCTCAACGGCATGTTCGCCACGATCGCAACAAAGGGCTCGGTGTCGACCGCAGACGTCAAGACCGCAATGCAGGCCGCGCAGGATAAGACGAACGCCGCCGGATAGTCGAATGGATGGCTGCCGGGAACCCCATCGCACGCGGCTCCCGGCAGCGTCATCCACCCAGTGAGATCCCACCAGTCCCGAAAGGATTCGTGACCCGATGGCGGTTACAACAGAGCGACCGACGCTTCGCACTTCAGCACAGAACTCGACTCCGGTATCCGGCCGTCGGCCCGGCAGGAAACCGCGGCTGGCCGGATGGTGGCTACCATTCGTATTGATCGCGCCGGCGGTGGTACTCGAGCTCTTCATCCACGTCGCACCGATGGTGGTCGGCATCTGGATGAGCTTCATCAAACTGACCCAGCTCTATATCGCCAACTGGTCGGCCGCCCCATTCCTCGGCTTCGGAAATTACAGCGTCGCGCTCGATTTCAGTGGCGCACAGGGGTCATCACTTCTGCGATCGTTCTTCACGACCTGCATCTTCACGATCTTCGTCGTCGGTATCTCCTGGGTGCTTGGAATGGCGGCTGCGGTGGCCCTTCAGCGTTCATTCTGGGGGCGCGGATTCCTCCGCACCCTGTTTCTCATTCCGTATGCGGTTCCCATGTACGCCGGCATCATCGCCTGGAAGTTCATGTTCCAGCAGCAGACCGGTGCCATCAACTACGTTCTGACGAGCCTTCATCTGGTCGGCCCGGACAACAAGCCGTTCTGGCTGATCGGGTCGAACGCACTCGTCTCGGTCATCGTCGTGGCGATCTGGCGCATGTGGCCGTTCGCGTTCCTGATGCTGATGGCCGGCCTCCAGGGTGTCTCGGAAGATCTCTACGAGGCGTCCGCGCTCGATGGTGCGCGTCCGTTCCGGCAGTGGCGCAGCATCACGCTTCCGAGTCTCGGTCAGGTGAACACGGTACTTCTGCTGGTGATGTTCCTCTGGACCTTCAACGACTTCAATACGCCTTTCATTCTGTTCGGCGGCAATCAGCCTCCCGCCGGAGACCTGATATCGATCCACATCTACAACGCATCCTTCGTGAACCTGAGCTTCGGATTCGGCTCTGCGATGTCGGTGCTGCTTCTGCTCTTCCTGTTGATAGTGACGGGAATCTATCTCTTCATCGGCAATCGGAGGTCGAAGGATGCGTGAGTCAACCGGAATGAAGACCTTCCGAATCGTCACCGTCGTGGTGCTGTCGGTATTCGTCGTCGTGCCGCTCTACGTCATGATCACGTCGGCGGTCAAACCACTCGGCGATGTGCAGGGGCAGTTCACCTGGTGGCCATCGAATTTCACGCTCCAGCCGTTCGTCGACATCTGGAAGACCGTGCCGCTCGGCTCCTATTTCGTGAACAGCCTCATCGTCTCGACCGCCGCCAGCGTGCTCAGTGTGATCGTGGCAATCTTCGCGTCCTACGCCGTCTCCCGCTGGAGGTTCAGGGGCCGAGGTGCCTTCACGACCACGATCCTGTCGACGCAGATGTTCCCGGGCGTGCTGTTCCTGCTGCCGCTCTACCTCATCTTCATCAACAT
>JAYVNU010000001.1:0-7970 GCA_043758345.1 Lacisediminihabitans sp. | reverse complement strand
GACGCCCGCTGATGTAACGGTTGCTCAGTGAGGCGGCCGCGACGAGGGCGGTGTCGGCGATGGCCACCTTGTGATGGGCCTCGTAGCGTTCCTTGAGTCCGCGAAGGATCGCGATGGTGTCTTCGACGGAGGGTTCGCCGACGAAGACCTGTTGGAATCTGCGCTCGAGCGCGGCATCCTTCTCGATGAACTGGCGGTATTCGTCGAGCGTCGTCGCTCCGATCAAGCGCAGTTCTCCGCGGGCGAGCATCGGCTTCAACATGTTCGAGGCCGCGACCGAGCCTTCTCCACCGCCGGCGCCCATGAGCGTGTGTAGCTCGTCGACGAAGGTGATGATCTCGCCGTCCGCGTCGTTGATCTCCTTGAGCACCGCCTTCAGCCGCTCCTCGAACTCGCCGCGATACTTCGCGCCGGCGACGAGGGCCGCGAGATCGAGCGAGACGAGGCGCTTGCCTTTGAGAGAGTCCGCGACATCGCCCGCCACGATCCGCTGGGCGAGTCCCTCGACAACGGCGGTCTTCCCGACACCTGGCTCGCCGATGAGCACCGGGTTGTTCTTCGTCCGCCTGGTGAGAACCTGGCTAACCCGGCGGATCTCGGCATCACGGCCGATCACCGGGTCGAGCTTTCCGGTGCGCGCGATCGCCGTGAGGTCGACCCCGTATTTTTCGAGGGCGGTCTCCTGCTCGTCATCCGAGCCGGGAGCCCCTTGGAGATTGGCCATTGCTGTCACCCTTCCACACGTGAGTCGACTCGGCGGGAGTCGGCTTCGGCCAGTGGCACGCGCCGGCGAGACGACGTGACCGTGAATTTGTTGTTGCGCACCACCTCACCCGTGGAGCCGATCAGCGACTCCAGCGTCGGACGATAGGCGAGGTGCGAATTGTAGACCGTCCAGAGTTCGCCGCCGGGGCGAAGCACTCGCGCGGCATCCCGGAACATCCGATCGGCAAGCCCGGTGTGCACGGTCGCACCGACATGGAACGGCGGATTGAGCACGATCAGGTCTGCGCTGGCGTCGAGCTGGGACTTCAGGCAGTCGTCGCGTACGACAGAGACGCGGTCGCCGAGTCCGTTCGCGTCCATCGTCGCGAGAGCGGATGCCGCTGCCGCAGCCGACTGGTCGGTGGCGATCACCGAGATCCCGGGTCGTGACCGCGCGAGCGAGGCCGCGAGGATGCCCGTCCCGCTTCCGAGATCGATGGCGGTCGACGCGTCGGGCTTGGCCTGATCGAGTACGGAGAGCAGCAGTCGCGTTCCGAGATCGAGTTTCGCGCCGGCGAAGACGGCTCCGTGGGCGCACACCCATAACCCGAGCTCGTCGTTGAACTCGCTGATGGGATAGTCGGATTCCGCGGCGAGCGGTTCACGGGCGATCAACACGCGCGACTTCTGGCGGGCGAGCGAGACATCCAATCGCCCGAAGTGTTTGGTGAGCACGGCGTTCATGGTGAGGGAGAGGTGTTTGATGCGTCCGCCGGCGAAGACGACGACTGAGGGGTCGGCCCAGCGGGCGATCTCGCCGGCGATCTCGTCGAGTTCGGCGAGCGACCGCGGCACCTGGAGCAGCACGACGGTCGCGCCGGACAGCAGCTGCTCGCCGAGCGGGAGGCTCCGCAGTTCGGTCGTGACGCCGCGCGCGTTGGCTGCGAGAGCAGCCTCGCCGACCAGCGCGTCCTGGAACACCCGCACTCCGGTGGCGCCGAGCCCTCCCGCGGCTCCGATCGCCAGCGCTCCGTAGTGATCATTGACGACCACGACGGTGCCGGATGGCGCGGCAGCGATGGGTGCGGATGCCTCGTCGAGGATCAGCCGATCGCTGGCATCCACCGCAAACAGGTTCGGCGCCTCGACATCGGGCCAGCGGCGGAGGCCATCGAGAGAGAAGTCAGGCACGGGGCACCCGCGGGGCAGACTCGGGGACGGTCGAACGACAGGTCATCATGACTACCTCACTCTCGCCCGAGCGGTCGCCAGACCACGAGTTGGGTGTTGCGTTTGACTCGGGTTCCGGAACTGAGGGAGACGACGTCGCCTTTGGAACCCGCAGCGAAGACGCGCCGGCCCGGCCGATTGAGCAGTTCTTCGGCGAGGGCGTGCTCGAGCTCGCGAACCCGCTCGGACAGCGCCGCCACCTGGTTCTCCAACTGCAGGATGCGCCGGATGCCCTCGAGGCTCACCCCTTCGGCGCCAAGTCGCGCGATTTCCCGCAGTTGAACGACGTCGCGCATCGAGTACCGCCGCGACTGCCCGGCTGTGCGCTTCGGCGTCACGAGCTCGAGCCGGTCGTATTGGCGAAGTGTCTGCGGATGCATGCCAGCGAGTTCCGCCGCGATAGCGATCGCGAAGATGGGATCGGTGGCTTCCACGGTCAGTCCGTCTTCGCGCGGGAAAGCAGTTCGGTGCGGGGGTTCTCGCTCGGCTGCAGTTTCGAGAACGCTTCGAGGGCTTCCCGCGCCTCCGGGGTGAGGTGCGCCGGAACCGCCACTTCGATGGTGGCGAGCAGGTCACCGGATCCCTTCGCCGTCGTCACTCCGCGACCCTTGACGCGCAGTACGCGCCCGGACGGGGTGCCCGCGGCCACCTTCAGCTTCACCGGCTCGCCACCGAGGGTCGGAACCTCGATGGTCGCGCCGAGCGTCGCCTCGGTGAAGGTCACCGGAACGTCGACACGGAGGTTCAAGCCGTCACGCTCGAACACCGGATGCTTGCGCACGGTGATCGTGAGCGTCAGGTCACCGGCGGTGCCGCCATCCGGACTCGGCTCGCCCTTGCCCTTGAGGCGGATCTTCTGCCCGTCGCTGACGCCGGCCGGGATCTTTACGCTCATGGTGCGTCCGTTGTCGGGCTGGAGCTTGATGGTCTCGCCGCGAATAGCGGTGAGGAACTCGAGCGTCGTCGTCGCGGAGAGGTCGCGCCCGCGGGTAGGACCAGAGGGGCCGCCGAAGCCGCCCGACGATCGACCGAATCCGCCGCCACCGAACATCCCGCTGAAGATGTCTTCGAAGCCGCCGCCACTCGAGCGCTGGCCGCCCTGGGCACTCTGATTGAACATGCCACCAAAGACGTCTTCGAATCCTCCGCCCTGTGCGCCTCCCCCGGAGGTGAAACGCGGACGACCCGGACCCATGGCCCGCATCTGGTCATATTCCTTGCGCTGCTCGGAATCGCCGAGCACGGAATGCGCCTCGCTGATCTCCTTGAACTTCGCCTCCGCCGCGGCATTACCGGGATTGGAGTCCGGGTGGTACTTGCGAGCGAGTTTGCGATAGGTCTTCTTGAGTTCGGCCTCTGAGACGTCTTTCGAGACGCCGAGCACGGCGTAGAAGTCTTTGTCGAACCAGTCCTGGCTGGCCACTGGCCCCTGCTTTCCTAGTGAAATCGGTGCTCGGGCCTGTCGCACAGACAGACCCGAGCGCCGGATGTTTCTATTCTGCGGGTACCGAGACCGCGACTTTCGCCGGTCGAAGCAGGCGATCACCGATCATGTACCCGGGGGCGACGACGTCCGCGACCGTGTTGACGGTGACATCCGCCGTCGGCAACTGGATGAGCGCCTCGTGCAGATGAGGATCAAACACGTCGCCCTTCGCCCCGATCGTCTTCAGTCCGAGCTTCTCGAGGCTTCCACGGAACTTCTGGGCGATGACGACCATCGGCCCTTCGGTGAGATCCCCGTGAGTCTCGGCGAGCGCGAGGTCGTCGAGCACCGGGAGGAGCGCCTTCACGACCTCCGCGATGTTCAGCTCCCTCGTCGCCTCCCGGTCGCGCTCGACGCGCTTACGGTAGTTGGCGAATTCGGCCTGCACCCGCTTGAGATCGGTCAGAATCTCGGCGAGAGGATCCGGCGCGCCATCTGGCTCGGCGGAGGATGCCCCGCCCCCGGCCAGGAACGCGAGGTCCTCGTCACTGAACGAGGTCTCGACATCCGGGCCTTCGAATCCTTCGGACGGCTGGCCGCCCTTCGACGAGTCCGGCTCTTCCGGACCCTTCTCTGGCTTCTTCTTGTCGGCCATCCGCTACTTCTTCTTCGGCTCTTCGGCTTCGTCTTCCACTACCTCGGCGTCGACGATGTCCTCGTCGGTGCCGGCGGCGGGCGTCTCACCCTCCGCGGGAGCCTCGCTTGCGGCCTGCTCCTGCGCGTAGATCGCCTGACCGAGTTTCTGCTGGCTCTCGGTGAGCTTGTCGAACGCGGTCTTCAGTGCCGTCTCGTCGTCTCCGGCGAGCGCGCTCTTCAGTGCATCGACATCCGCCTGAACGTCGGTCTTGACGTCGTCGGGGAGCTTGTCGGCGTTGTCTTTGATGAGCTTGTCCGTCGAGTAGGCGAGCTGCTCGGCGGTGTTGCGGGTCTCGGCGGTCTCGCGACGCGCCTTGTCTTCCGCGGCGTGCTCCTCGGCCTCGCGAACCATGCGCTCGATGTCGTCTTTCGACAGCGACGAACCGCCCGTGATCGTCATCGACTGCTCCTTGCCGGTTCCCTTGTCTTTCGCAGACACGTGCACGATGCCATTCGCGTCGATGTCGAAGGTGACCTCAACCTGCGGGATGCCGCGGGGTGCCGGTGCGATGCCCTGCAGCTCGAACGTTCCGAGGTTCTTGTTGTCGCGGGTGAACTCGCGTTCGCCCTGGAAGACCTGGATGGCGACGGACGGCTGGTTGTCATCCGCTGTCGTAAAGGTCTCGCTGCGCTTCGTCGGAATGGCGGTGTTGCGGTCGATGAGCTTCGTCATGATGCCGCCCTTCGTCTCGATACCGAGGCTGAGCGGTGTGACGTCGATGAGCAAGACGTCTTTGCGCTCGCCCTTCAGCACACCGGCCTGGAGGGCTGCGCCGACGGCGACGACCTCATCCGGGTTGACGCCCTTGTTCGGCTCGCGACCGCCGGTGAGCTTCTTCACGAGATCGACGACGGCCGGCATACGGGTCGAGCCGCCGACGAGCACGACGTGCGCGACATCCCCGACCTTGATTCCGGCTTCCTTGATGACGTCGGTGAAGGGCTTCTTGGTGCGCTCAAGCAGATCGGCGGTCAGTTCCTCGAACTTAGCGCGGGTGAGCGTCTCGTCGAGGTTGGCCGGACCGTTCTCGGTAAGCGAGAGGTACGGGAGCTGGATGCTGGTGCTCATCGAAGAGGAGAGTTCTTTCTTCGCCTGCTCCGAGGCCTCCTTGAGGCGCTGCTTCGCGATCTTGTCGCCGGAGACATCCACGCCAGTGGAGTCCTTGAAACGCTTGATCAGGTAGTCGACGACCCGCTGGTCCCAGTCGTCTCCACCGAGGCGGTTGTCGCCCGAGGTCGAACGAACCTGGATCGTGGAGAAGTCATCGTCTTTGCCGACCTCGAGGAGGGAGACGTCGAAGGTTCCACCACCGAGGTCGAAGACCAGGATGAGCTCGTCTTCCTTGCCCTTGTCGAGGCCGTAGGCGAGGGCTGCGGCTGTCGGCTCGTTGATAATCCGCAGCACGTTAAGGCCCGCGATCTCGCCAGCCTCCTTCGTGGCCTGACGCTCGGCGTCGTTGAAATAGGCGGGAACGGTGACGACAGCGTCGGTGACGGTGTCGCCGAGGTACTGCTCAGCGTCGCGCTTCAGCTTTGCGAGAATGCGCGCGGAGATCTCTTGTGGGGTATACTTCTTGCCGTCGATGTCGACGGTCCAGTCGGTACCCATATGGCGCTTGACCGACGAGATCGTGCGGTCGACGTTGGTGACGTTCTGGCGCTTGGCCGTCTCACCGACGAGCACCTCGCCGTCTTTGGTGAAGGCCACGACGGATGGTGTCGTGCGGAAGCCTTCGGCGTTCGTGATGACGGTGGGTTCTCCACCTTCGAGGACCGAGACCACCGAGTTGGTGGTTCCGAGGTCGATTCCTACTGCTCGAGCCATATGCTCTTTCTCCCTGTTCTTGCTGTGCTGCTGCTGGTCTGCGGTGAGACTTGAGCCTCACCTACTCAAGTTTGCTACTCCGGATTACGCGTGTCAAGTTCTCGGGGCAAAACTTGAGTCGGTCACGCTCAACTGTCAGTTTCGGGCGTCGGTCGGTAGGGCTATTACTGGTTTATCCGTCGTGACGAAGGGAGAGATGACAATGACCACCATGCTCGCGCGTTTCGCTGTCCACTTCCTTCCCGAGGCCGTCTGACCACCCTCTCTCCGCGCGGCCTCCTCGTCATTGGAGCACCCTCGTGCAGTCGTTCGACAATACTTTTCCCTTACCCACTTTCTCCGCCCTCGAACCCGGCCCCGACCAGCGGTGGTCGACCTGGTTCGCGACGACACCGACAGAGCGTGGGCCGAGACCCTTTCCCGACTGGCTGGTCACCGCATCCGCAGCTTTCGACACCGAACTCGGCATCCTCAAGACGGGCAAGGAAGCGGATGTCCACCTAATCGAGCAGGCGGTACCCGGCGACCCGACCAGGTCGATCGTGCTCGCCGCGAAGCGCTACCGAGGTCCCGGCACGAGTGATTTCCACCGGTCGTCCCAGTACCAGGAGGGCAGGCGGATGCGGAACACCCGCGACAGCCGTGCGGTCGCCCGCGGTTCCTCCTACGGGCGCAACGTTTCGGCCGGACAGTGGGCCAACGCCGAATTCGAGGCGCTCTGCGGGATGTTCGAGCTCGGCGTCCCGGTGCCCTATCCGGTTCAGGTCGCGGGAACCGAGATCCTGATGGAGTTCATCGGAGAGCGGATGCAGGCCGCTCCACGACTGGCGCAGACCCACCCGTCGACGGCCGATCTCGACGACTACTGGCTGCAGGTGGTCGGCATCCTGCACTCCTTCGCCCGTGCCGGGTTCGCCCACGGTGACCTCTCGCCCTACAACCTGCTCGTGCACCAGGGTCGGGTGGTCGTCATCGACCTGCCGCAGATCGTGGGGGTGGTCAGCAACCCGAACGGGATGATGCTGCTTCAGCGCGACTGTGCGAACGTCTGCGCCTGGTTCGCGCGCCGAGGTCTCGAGTGCGACGCCGACGAGGTGTTCGGCGCAGTCGTCGGCGAACTGTTTTAAGCTGTGCTCTCTTCGCACCCCTGTCGGCGATCTGTTCCTTTAAGCGTCACGATCGGGCGCTAGGTTGTGACCATGACGGACATGACCACCTCCGCGTCCCCGATCGTGCCGAACCCGGGGCGAACCGGCGAGCTCTCCCGTGCCGGACTCGACCTGCAGGAGGGCAAGAAGATCCCTCGCCGTTTCGTGGTCGCCTGGGCATTCTGGGACTGGGGCGGGGCCGCGTTCAACGCGGTCATCACGACCTTCGTCTTCACGGTCTACCTGACCTCGAGCTACTTCGTCGGTGCGGCGATCACTGCGGCTCGCGCTGAGGAGACCGACCTCGCGGGGCCTGCGCACCGGGCGTTCACCGCTGCCGAAGCCGGTCTGACCGCCCAGCTCGGCTTCGGGCTCGCCGCGGCAGGCATCATCGTCGCCCTCATCGCCCCGGTGCTCGGACAGCGGACGGATGGCTCCGGCCGTCGCAAACGCTGGCTCGCCATCAATACGGCGGTCGTCGTCCTCATGACTGCCCTCATGTTCTTCGTCGAGGGCAAGCCCGCGTTCTTCCTGCTCGGCGTCGCCCTCGTCTCGGTCGGCACCGTCTTCTACGAGATTGCGACGGTCAACTACAACGCAATGCTCATCCAGGTCTCCACGCCGAAGACCGTCGGCAAGGTCTCGGGGCTCGGCTGGGGAGCCGGCTACCTCGGCGGCATCGTACTGCTGCTGTTCGTGCTGCTCGGCCTCGTCGGGTTGACCGCGAGTTCGGGCGGATTCCTCGGGGTGTCGCATGACAACGGCCTCAACATCCGCCTGATCGCGGTGATCGCGGCACTGTGGACGCTCGCATTCTCGTTACCGATCCTGCTGACGGTTCCCGAGATCTTCGGCGACGACCGCAGGGTGAAGGTCGGGTTTTTCCGCTCCTACGTTGTGCTGGTGCACGACGTCGTGCGGCTCTGGAAGGAGAGCCGCA